>JBKKDE010000398.1:0-7133 GCA_046708665.1 Candidatus Zixiibacteriota bacterium
GTCTACCGTACATCACCGGTATGTTCATTCTGATGATCTGTTCAGTTCGTACGCGTACTCACGTGGCGCTGCAGTTCTGCACATGATCCGCGGGATGCTTGGTGATTCTATGTGGTGGTCGTCGGTAAATCGGTATGTCACGGACAATTAAGCCAAGACAGTTGAAACGGTGGATCTCAAGCGTGCCATTGAGTCAACCACTGGTCGAGAGATGGATTGGTTCTTTGATCAGTGGATTTACCACGGTGGTCACCCTGAGTTGTCAGTCTCGACAGAGTATGATACCGAGAAGGGCATGCTGACTATGGAAGTCGAGCAAACTCAGACTGTTGACGAGGTGACACCACTCTTCCGTTTTCCTCTCGACATCGAATGGGTGGCCGGGAGTGCTCGTAATCGGGTTCAATATGAAGTGCGCGACAAGTCGACCACGTTCTACATCCCCATGGAAGACAGACCGGACTATGTCTTGATCGACCCCGACGGCTGGCTCATGGCCGAGGTTGATCATGAGCAATCGACATCCGCACTCCTGGCCCAGGCAAAGGACAAGGATCGTGTTCTCGCACGCCGCTCGGCAATAGCCCAGCTCGGCGAGAAGACACAATCCGACGAGATTCTTGCGACACTGACCTTTGCCATGCGTACGGACAGTCAGGTCGGAATCCGAACAGCGGCAGCCGATGCCCTTGCGGAGTTGGGTGGCGATGACGCGCGCGACTCGATCATGCTCGGGCTCAATGATGCTGATCCAAACGTTCGTAACCGCGTCGTCTATGCGCTTGGGACATTCGAGGGCGACGATGTCGCATTCCAGGCGTTGGCACGGATTGCCGGATCAAACGACATCGAACCTATCCGCGGCTCGGCGATAGACGCCGCGTCGATGGTGGATCCGGAGCGTGCGGCATCGATGGCTTCGGCGGCCATCGGAAGACGGTCGGAAAAGTATACGATCGAGACAGATGCATTTACGGCGTTGCGGCGACTAAACGATGAAGAGCGCATCCCGATCGCCATGCGTTATACGCGACCGGGCAATCCCACAGCCGTGCGGATCAGCGCGGTTGGGTTCGTTGGGGCGATGGCCAAGTATGAGAAAGACGAGAATACGCGGCACCGTTATAGCCGCGAGCTCGAGCAGTATCTTGACGACCGTAACATGAACTTCCGCAAGCCGGTGATGCGGGCGATCGGCGCGCTCGGACGACCGGGCGCGGTCGCTGGGTTGGAACGTGTGCTGCGCCAGAGTGTTCAGGTTTCCGAGTGGGAAACTGCGGAGAACGCGATCAAAGCGATCCGTGAGAAGAAACCGGAAGAGTCACCGAACGCGGTGGCAAGACAGCTTGACGAGGAACAGGACGCACGCAAGAAGCTCGAAGAGAAAATTGAGGAGCTCGAAGAACGGATTGATGCGGTGATGGAAAACAAGGGCCGCGACGAGTCGTCACCCAAGTAGCAGGATGTCAGAGGATCAGACCGTCCCGAGTTACTGCAGCGACTTGACCCACGCCTCGACCTCCGCGCGATCACGCGGAATCGCGGCAGAGAGATTGCGCGAGCCGTTCTTCGTTACCAAGATGTCATCTTCGATACGTACACCAATCTTCTCCTTCGGGAGATAGATTCCCGGCTCCACCGTAATGACCATCCCTGCCTCCAGCGGCATGCCATAGTCGCCGACGTCATGGACGTCGAGGCCGAGGAAGTGTGACGTCGAGTGCAAAAAGTCCTCGATGTGCCCATGCTTGCGGATCACCTCACGCGCGGCCTCATGCACCTCGCGCACAGTCACACCCGGCCTGATCTTGGCGATGGCCGCATCGGCGGCTTCAAGGACGATGTCATAGATTCGCGCCTGCTCGGGTGAGAAGGTCCCATTTACCGGGACTGTCCGCGAGATGTCAGCGGCGTATCGATCCCACTCCGCTCCGACATCCATGAGCAACAGATCGCCATCGTCCAGCGGCTGGTTGCGCCGCTCGTAGTGGAGGATAGTCGCCTGCTCGCCGCAGCCCACAATTGGTGCGAATGCCATGAATTGCGCGCCCTGCGATTTGAAGGACTCTTCAAGTATACCATCAAGTTGGAACTCTGAAATGCCCGGCTTCATCGCGGCGATCACGTCGCTGATTCCTTGATGCGTAACGCCAATCGCCTGTTCCAGCGCCGCAATCTCGGCATCGGACTTGACCATGCGCAAGCGCTCGAGGAATCGTGATGAATTCTTGGTCGAGGTGCCAGGGATGCGCGAGGAGATGTTACCGTACAGCTCCATATCCGGCGGCTTGTCAGCATTGGGCGAAACGAGCGAAGAAATGAGATGCAGAGTCGGTGAGTGCTTCATGATCCCGACAATTCGGCCACCCAACGACGTTGTCCGCAGGATGCGATCGAATCCCCATGCCCGTGTGAGCGAGTCGGAGAGAGCCGGACGCAGGCCCGTCCAACGTTCAGCATCAGTGTCACGTGTTGCCAGAAAGAGCAGTTCATCCTCGGGTTCCCCGGGTGCCAGAACCAGGATCGCACCGGGATCATCGACACCAGTCAGATACCAAAAATTCGCATCCGCACGGTATCCGGCGTCGGTCTGCTTACCGCGCGAATAGAGTACAGCTGCGCCCGTGCCCAATGAATCGAGCAGCGCCTGCCGCCGCGCCATGAAGACCTCCATGCCGATTCGCTCGGCAGTCTGCGCGAGGGTCAAATTCGGGCAGGAGCCGACAATGACAAGCAGCAGTCCAATACAAACAAGGGATTGTGTAAACCGCATGCGGTACCTCCATCGGGAAGTATCACCAAATTCGTTCGAAATTTCGCGATAATTTTGAAGCGGCAATCAGCTTGTTGTCTGGACAGTCGGCCAACGAACCAGACGCATCTCCCATGGGTGAGCCATGGAATGATGGGCCGGAAGGACACGCACGGTGTAGCCAAATCGTCCGCTGCGTTTCCGCGTCGTGGTGCCGCTGAATGCGTGGGTACCGTCTCCGAGGTCCTTCACTTCCGACAACGGAATGGATGTGGCATCGATCACCTGATCGGAGTTGTCGATCTTTCCAAAGTACAGTTCGACACGAACATCCCGCGGGACGAGCGCGCCGAGGTTGATCGTCGCAGTGACATCGACCGACTGTCCAACGGTTACGCGGGGACCGCTTTGCGTCTCGACTTTGAGGATCACCATCTCGTCCCAGTTGCTGCGGATGTGTTCCTTCCATGCAACATAAGCAGCCAGCGTTTCCTGATTGGAATTCAACTTGTCGCAGTCGGCGATTGCCGGTAGATAGAATCGCTCGGTGTACTCGCGGATCATGCGATTGGCGTTAAACCTGGGGCACAGCGCCCGCATCGACGATTTCATGCGTTCGATCCAGCCCCGCGGCAGCCCGTCGGGACCACGGTCGTAAAAGAGCGGGACAATTTCCTCTTCCAACAAGTCATAGAGCGCATCGGATTCGATCTGATCCTGCAGGGCAGTGTCCGCGTACTCTTCCCCCGATCCGATCGCCCAGCCGCGGTCTCTCGCATACGCTTCATCCCACCAACCGTCGAGAATGCTGGCGTTCAATCCACCATTGAAGACAACTTTCATGCCGCTGGTTCCGCATGCTTCCATCGGTCGGCGCGGAGTATTCAGCCATAGATCGACGCCCTGCACCAAGCTGCGTGCCAGCGAGATTTCGTAGTCTTCGAGAAACACAACGCGACGTCGCAAATCGGGCTGATGGGCGAAGTGAATAATTTCGCGAATCAGATCCTTGCCCGCTTGATCATTGGGGTGCGATTTGCCCGCGATGATAAGCTGCACAGGTCGTGTGGTCGAAGTTAGCAACCGCTTCAGTCGCTCCGGCTCGCGCAGAAGCATCGTCGCGCGCTTGTAGGGAGCGAAACGGCGGGCGAAGCCGATAGTCAGTGTGGACGGATTGAGGATTTCGTTAGCGGCGAGGATTTCATGATCCAGCGCGCCGCGCTGTTTGAGCTGCTTGGCCAATCGGCGCCGCGCTGCCGCCACCAGACGTTCGCGACGGCGTTCATGGGTGCGCCACAGCTCTTCGTTCGGAATGTGGTCGATACGTTCCCAAATGGATTGGTCGGCCGGTTGTGAACTCCAATTGGGTCCGAGGTAACGATCATACAATTCCGACATCTCTTGCGAGAGCCAGGAGCGCGTGTGAACTCCGTTGGTGATCGAGGAAATCGGTACTTCATCGACCGGGACATCGGGCCAGCCGCGTTCGACCATGCGACGCGAGACCTTGCCATGCAGCCGCGAGACACCATTGGCGCGATACGACATATTAAGCGCCAATGACATCATGTTGAAGGGTGATGTGCGGTCTTGCGCCTCCAGCCGCCCCAGTGACATAAAATCGCCCCAAGCCATACCCATCTCCCGGGCAAAGTCGCCGAAGTAGTTCTGCATCATGTACTCGGGGAACTGGTCGATCCCTGCAGGCACCGGTGTATGCGTGGTGAAGATTGTCGTCTTACGGATCATTTCAAGGGCGTGGCTGAGACTGAACTGATGTTCGGTGACGAGTGCCCGCACTCGTTCGAGCGCGGAAAAGGCGCTGTGCCCTTCATTCAAATGGCAGGCGGAGCAACGAAACCCGAGTGCCTGAATCGCGCGAATTCCGCCAACGCCGAGGATGATCTCCTGCTGGATGCGACGTTCGTTGTCGCCGCCATAGAGCGCCGCCGTGATCTGACGATCGTCGATTGAATTCTCAGGGACATTGGTGTCGAGCAGGAAGACACGCACCCGTCCAACATGGACATCCCAGATTTGGGCGACGACTGTTCGGCGGGGGAATGCGATCTGAACTTTGAGGACTTGACCTTCGGGGCCGATCAGAGGCCGTGTCGGCATATTGAAGAAGTCGTTGTCGATGTATCGTTCCTGCTGCCAGCCGTCGGCATTGAGATACTGCGTGAAGTACCCGCGCTGATACAGCAAGCCGACTCCGGCCAGAGGAATTCCGAGTTCGCTGGCGGCTTTCATGTGATCACCAGCCAGGAGCCCCAAGCCGCCGGAATAGATCGGCATGCATTCCGTCAGGCCGTATTCGGCAGAGAGATAGATTATGCGCGGCTGATCGTTTGTGCCGTGCGACTTGGAGAACCATGTCGCCGCGGACTTATATTCACGCAACAGATTTCCCACACGATCAAGCTGGGCAAGGAAACCGTCGTCATGCTGCAGTTCGTTCAATCGCTCTTGTTGGAGAGCGCCAAGCATGGCAACAGGGTTGTGGCCGGACTCTTCCCACAAATCGGCATCGATACGGCGAAATAGCTGGATGGCTTGGGGATTCCATGACCACCAAAGGTCATGGGAGATCATCAGTAGATCCGAGAGACGTTCCGGGACATGCGGCTGAACATCGATTGTGTGCAATGCTTTCATATTCTAAATGAATTGGGCGGCCCATTACGGCCGCCCGTCATCACATACCCTTTTGTCGGCAGTATCCCTGCTGGCTAAACGCGCTACCCTTTTGGTCCCGATTGCGCAATCTCATCCGAGACACCGCTCGAGAACTGAGTAAAGTTATCGCGGAAGAGTTTGGCAAGCGCGATTGCGGCCTCATCGTACTTCTTCGCGTCCGGCCACGTCTTACGCGGATCGAGAATCTCCGATGGTACCCCCGGGCACGATTGCGGCACGGCGACATTGAACACCGGATGCATGACAGTCGGGACTGAGGTAATCTGGCCGGAGAGCGCGGCTTTGATCATCGCGCGTGTGTAGCCGATCTTGATACGTGAACCGACACCGTATGCGCTGCCGCTCCAGCCGGTATTAACCAGCCAGACATCGGACTTGAATTGCTTGATCTTTTCGGCGAGCAGCTTCGCATATACAGTCGGATGCAGAGCCATGAATGGCGCGCCGAAGCAGACTGAGAATGTCGCCTGCGGCTCTTTGCCCAATCCCTTTTCAGTTCCGCCGAGTTTGGCGGTGTATCCCGAAATGAAATAGTACATCGCCTGGGTCGGGGTCAGTTTCGAAATCGGCGGGAGGACACCGAAGGCATCGGCTGAGAGAAACACGATGTTGTTCGGGTGGCCGGCACGGCCGCTGGGGACCGCGTTGGCGATGTGTGTCAAAGGATACGCGGCGCGTGTGTTCTCAGTGATCGAATCGTCGTCGAGATTGAGTTTACGAGTTGCCGAGTCCATCACGACATTTTCCAGCACCGTGCCAAATCGTTTGGTGCAGGCATAGATATCTGGTTCCGCTTCGGCCGAGAGACGAATCACCTTGGCGTAGCAACCGCCTTCGAAATTGAAGACGCCGTCATCCGACCAGCCATGCTCGTCATCGCCGACCAGCGCGCGCTCGGGATCGGCGGAAAGACTCGTTTTCCCAGTGCCGGACAATCCAAAGAACAACGCGACATCACCACTCTTGCCCACATTGGCCGAGCAGTGCATCGGCATGACATTCTTGAACGGCAACAGATAGTTCATCGCCGTGAAGACCGACTTCTTGATCTCGCCGGCATAGCTGGTGCCGCCGATGATCACCAGACGTTTCCCCAAATCGAGGATGATGTATGTCTCAGAGTTGGTGCCATCGACCGCGGGTGTCGCTTTGCAGTTCGGCGCATGGACAATCGTGAAGTCCGGCGTAAACCCGGAAAGCTCCTTCGCGTCCGGGCGAATGAAGAGCGTCCGCGCGAAGAGGGCATGCCAGGCATTCTCGGTGACAACGCGAACATTCAGGCGATGCTTCGGGTCGGCGCCGGCGTAGAGATCCTGCACATACAGATCCTGAGTCTGCAAGTAGGCGAGCGACTTGCGGTAGAGCGACTCAAATTTTGCCGGATCGAATGGACGGTTGACCTTGCCCCACCAGACATGCGGGTGCGAGGTTTCGTCATCGACAAGGAACTTGTCATTGGCCGAGCGTCCGGTGTGGTGACCGGTAAGCACCACCAACGGTCCATCCGCTGCGATCATGCCCTCGTTGCGGCGGATTACCTCTTCGTAGAGTACCGGCGTGGTAAGGTTTGCGGATACGCGTCCGATGTCCTTCAGGCCAAGCGCCTTCAGGCCGTGGATAACCGGGATATCGGCCGCCAATTGCTGAGTCTCGGGCATGAACAATCTCCTCTGAATGAACC
>JBKKDE010000399.1:0-10646 GCA_046708665.1 Candidatus Zixiibacteriota bacterium
ATGTGGCAACGGTAGCTGCGGTCGCTGGAGTGATAGGTCAACGCCAGACCGCAATCGGGGCAGACTTCGGTGTGGCCGCAGAGTTCGCAGGCGACGAGTGTCGAGTGGCCGCGCCGGTTGAGGAACACGATCGCCTTGCGTCCGGATGAGAGTGTGCGTTCGAGTGCGGCACGGAGATCATTGGTGATCCACGATGAATCTGAACGCCCCGACTGATGACGCAAATCGACCACACGGACTGTCGGCAGGGATCTGCCTTGAACGCGTTTGGTCAATCGCAGTACGTGGTACTTCCCTGTTTGCGCGTTGTGAATGCTCTCGCAGGCCGGTGTCGCCGAGCCGAGAATGCAGAGCGCATTGTCGGTCTTGGCGCGTACTACGGCGAGATCGCGAGCGTGATAGCGCGGCGAAGGGTCGGCCTGCTTGTATGAGTCGGCGTGTTCCTCATCGACAATGATCAATCCGAGATTCGGGATCGGCGAAAAGATCGCCGAACGAGCGCCGACCACGATGCGGTACTTCCCCGCTGCAATGTGTTGGCCCATCCAGAATCGTTCGTTGCTGGACATGCCGCTGTGCCAGACAGCGACCTTCTCGCCCAATGTTGCTTCGAGACGGCGTATCATCTGCGAGGCGAGTCCAATTTCTGGAACAAGAAAAATGACAGAACGTCCTTGCGACCACGTGTGACGAATTGCCTGGCAATAGACCGCAGTCTTGCCGGAGCCGGTTGTCCCCCAAAGCAGTGCTGTATGTCCCTTGCGTTCATCGAGCAACGCGGAGATAGATTCCCACGCGACTCTCTGCTCATCGTCAAATTGTTCAAGAGGTGGCTCGGAACGCACATTATCAGGTGTTACGAACGATGCCGGATCAGTTTCGGGTTCGACGGGCATGGTCATGCGCCATTCGGACTCGACCCAACCCTTGTCGATCAAGTGATGGATTGTGCCGATGATCGCAGAACGTTTGCGCTCAGTGCTCTTGAGAATTGTTTCGAGTGACACGTGACGTCGCGCGGAAAGAATGTTCAATAAGTCGCGGTCAACGCCGGCCAGTTTGTCGATGTTCTCCTTGCCCGAATTCCAATCGAGCCGCTTGAGACGGTATGCCAACTTCGCTGTGTCCGGCGATGGCCCGGCAGCGGCAGCCAGCGCCTCTCCCCAAGCGCAAAGGTAGTAGTCGGCGGTCCAGCGGGTGAGATCCATCAAGTTTGGCGGCACGCGGTATCCAGCCGCAGGACGCAGCAAAGTCTTCAGACCGGTAATGGGATCGTTGTCGCGGTGGAGTTTGACGACAATGCCTGTTGAGTCGCGTCCTGCGAGCGGCGCGATTACACGGTCACCGATGTGAATACTATCCGGCCAATCCTCCGGTACGAAATAGGTGAATTCCTTGCGGATCGGGATGTTGAACGCGACCGAAGCGAGGAGCATGGGTGGAATGTGCGAACAGTCGGAGATGAATGTCACGTGAGATCGAACTGGTGGTTATCACTTTTGGCTCCAGGGAGGGCGACTCTCCCAAGATCGATCTCGCGATTGGTGGCATGGCACTCCTGCAAAGAAAAAGGGCGGGGCAATGAACCCGCCCTCTGGAAATCTCATCGATCAATGGCTTACTGACACTTGCCGGCCCAGTCGCGCAGGGCGTCGACTTTGTTGAGCTGGGCGAGGGTGACCTTCATCATCTTGCAGAGCCCCTGGTCGTCGGGGAAGAGTTTGGTTGCGGCATCCAGCGATGCTTCTGTGTTTTGCCAGATAGTTTCCTGGCTAAACGCGCCTTCCGATCCGTTCATGATACCCCAGACCTTGTTGAGCTGCTCGGTCTGCATGGTCTTGTTCTCTGAGAGCTGATCATCCAAGGCGATGCTCGCGACCGAGTAGTAACAGATCGCCGACAGGCGCCAGGTGTCGGAGTCTTTTTCATCCAGCTCGACAACCTTTTTGAAACGCGGGATCGCGCGCGCAAAGTTCTCGAGGGACGTTGTCACAAACGACAGTCGCGCGGCCTTGGCATCGGTGGTGCTGCTGCGCGTCTCGGCTTTGCTTGCCGCGGCGATCGAGTCCTGCAAACGTATTGCGTTGTTGTAGTAGAATATGCCCAGATTGTACCAGGTGTCTTTGTTGTTGGGGTCTTCGGTGACCGTGATCTCCTGCCACTTGAAGGCCTCGGTGTCGTTGCCCAGCCGTGAGAACACATCCGCCAGTGTGACAATGGCGTTGATGTCTTTGGGAAACAGTCCGAGGTAGCGGCGATTGACCGCGACTGTCTCCTGCCACTTTTGGGCATCGTAATAGCCAGCTCCGAGCGAACGCAGCAGGTTGTTGTAGCGGGTACGTTTCTCTTCGCTCAGCTTCTTGTACTTGCCTTCAAATTGCTTGAAGCTCTCAGTTTTCTCGCCGGCGCCGGTGAAAAAGACGGTGGTGTCATACCAATTGGTCGTGGAATCGAGAAACTCGAGACAGTGGAAGAGTTTTTCCGACAGAACAAAGTCTTCCAAGCCGGCTGCGTTGTCGCCGACACGCTGATAGACTATGCCACGTGTGGCATAGGCGCGGAAATCGTCCGGCTTCAATACTGTGCAATGACGTAGGGCATCGATAGCCAGTGCCCGAATCTTGCCGACCACCACATTCAGACTGTCTGAGCGGGTCGGGTCGGTCTCTTCGGCGGCCAAGTCGGCGATCGAATCGGACTGGGAAAGCATGCTGACTCCGCGGTTGAACTGTTCCAGCCACTTCGAATCGATCAGCTTGCCCATGTCTTTGGCCTTCTTATTCCAGTCGCTCTCCGACGCGTGCTTACGGGCCAGACTGTATTCGTGCATCATGCTATCGATCTCATCGCGCGATGCCCATACAGTGGACAGCAGCAGATGCACTTCAAAGTTGTCGGGGTAGTGAAGCCGCGCCATTTCCAAATTCTTTTGGGCACGGTCGAACTCCGGCGGGGTTGTGCTCAATGCGATGCGCGCCGAGCGCAGATAAACGTCGACCGGCTGCACCATTTCGGTCGTCGGCTGGGCGGCCGCAGAAACTGTCAGGCCCAGTGTCAGCAGAAGTGCAGCTATTAACACCCGTCGGGTGGTCATTGTATTCCCCTCCATGTTGTGTTCTACACCCGGCCAGGCGTTTGGATGCGGCCGGAAGCCCACCATTATAGCCCCAAACCCGCTGGTTTCAAGGGGATTTTGGGGATCGAAATCTCGTCGTCCAGTCAGAGCCAGCTTATCACTGTCGTTGCGAGGCCCGCTCTTTGGGCCGAAGCAATCCCCCGGAATGCGCGTCCGTTGTGACAGCTCCCCTTCGGTGCAGGGCATTGCTTCGTCGGCCGGGCAAAGAGCGCCCAGCCTCCTCGCAACGATAGCTGGCCTCTTACCACTTATTCCGCACTGTAAAGGTAAGGACAGTCTCGCCGTCGACTTTGACAGGTATCTCCCATTCGGCTTTGGTGGCGTCTTTTTTGACATTCTGGTAAGATTGTTGGGTGATGCTCCAATCGCCCCAGTTGTGCTCGGTGACAGTCACCACGATGTCTTCGGTCTTGTGGTTGCGCAGTTTGATCTCGAAATCACTCTCGGAGACGCGGTCTGAAATCTGGCGATGCTCCAACTGAGTGCGTTCGCCGACGACGTCAAAAGCATTGCCGAGAAACGCGCGGACCTTTTCGTCTTTCGGCGTGTGGTCGATTTGGTCCTCGCCGACAAACTCGAGGGAACCGTCGGTGTCGGCTTTCATCACGCGGATTGTACCGCGTGGAAGCGGTATCCCCAGACCGGCCCCGGAGGAGTTCATAAACTCTATCGAGACATTCACTTTGGTGACATTGCGGGAGCCGTCGTAGGTGAAGATCTTCTTCGCCTTGACCCGCGCCGGATCAAAGAGCGCGAGCTGCTTGATCTCGTTGTCGCGGATTGTCGAAGGGCGCTGCAATGTGTAGAGGTGGTACTCGAAAAAGGCGCGTTCTTCGAAGCCACCGTCGGCGGCTTTGGCCATCATCTCCATCGCCACACCGCGTGGCATGGGTGGGCGGACACGATTCACATCGCCGGCGATCAGCTTGATCTTGGCGTCGTCGTATGTCGCGCCGGAATGGTTGTCGATCGAGACCCAGCCGGTGAGATCAAGCTCGGTCTCGCTGGCGCTGACATTGGCAACATATTGGGCGGTCCAACCGATCTGCGTGGTTAGGTAGCGGACCTCGGAGGCATGGTTGCCATCCAGTTCGGAGTTCAGTTTCCATACCAGCGTGGGGCGCGTGATCAACCCATCAGGCAACGATGGGAATGTCAGGTCGGCCACTTCGGCGCGGCTGACGATCACCAGTCCGCCGTCGCTCATCTTGAGAGTCAGGGCCATACCGTCGGAGGACAGCAGCGTGCCCTCGTGCAGCTTGCCCTCTTTGGTGAGCACACGAATTTCTTTATCGATATACTTTTCGAGGATCTTCTCCGACGACACCAGGTCATACTGGTAATTCTGTTCGAGCAGCGTCACACGCCCCGGCTGACTCACCGCAGAGAACGACACAGAGGTGGCGTCGATCGCCGAAGCGACATCGGTGAACGACAGATCGAACACTCCGCGCTGGTAGTCGAGATCGCGTGTGTCTTTGACCAAAGCCAGATTGTCATTGTAGATCGTGATCTGCACTCCCGCGTGTACTGGCGCGGCAACGAGTGCGATTGCGAGCACTGCTGCAACGATTAGGCGTCGCATGCCCCTCCCCCGTGTTGGGTTATGATGTCCAAACGGCGCGTCTGATGCGCCGGATGGTGTCGGATTGTTCATTCACAGGGATATTACAAATGAAACGGTGGTTTGTTGCAGGGATTCTCTGGACAAGCACTTAACACCGCATCCAGACTCAACCTGCCCCTTTGGGACGCCGATACACAATAGAGTGAACATCCCGCCTGCTCGACCTCGTCGGAGCGGTGCCGGATTGCGCGACGGGCCACTCAAAAGGGGAGCGAATCTTGAAGACGGAACAGAGAATGTGGACGGCGGATGCGGGCTGGTCCCCGCTGGACTCTGCCTCGATTGGTGGCTCAGCAAACCTGGTACTGGCCTTCGGAGGTACGTCGCTCCTAAGGGACCCGAGCCGTTTCGCGGACATGAAAGCTGCTTACCCGAACGCCCATATCATGGGATGCTCCACCGCTGGAGAAATATTCGGGACATCGGTTTGTGACGACTCTCTGGTGGCGACTGCGGTCGAGTTCGAACAGACCGGATTGCAAGTCGCGCAAGTGCGCATTAGCGATGTGACAGACAGCCGCGAGGCCGGCGCAAAGTTGTCGTGTCAACTTCCACAAGAAGGTCTTATTCATGTCTTCGTAATCTCCGATGGGTTGAAGATCAATGGCAGCGACCTGGTTGCGGGAATGCGTGCGCATCTCCCCGCGCACGTAGCCATAACCGGCGGACTCTCCGGCGACGGAGCGCGCTTCGAGCAAACGCTCGTGTGTATGGACAATGCACCCGAAGAAGGGATTGTTGTCGCCTTGGGTCTCTACGGGACGCATCTCAAGGTTGGCTACGCCTCGCTGGGAGGATGGGATCCATTCGGCCCGGAGCGGCTCGTTACACGCTCCGCAGGCAACGTCCTCTACGAATTGGATGGACAGTCGGCACTGAAGCTCTATAAGACGTACTTGGGCGAACATGCATCCGGCCTACCGGCCACGGGCCTTCTGTTCCCGCTCAGTGTTCGTGGGGCCGACAGCCAGAACGGTGTGGTGCGTACAATCCTCGGAGTTGACGAGAAAACGCAAAGCATGACTTTCGCGGGGGACATTCCACAGGGCGCATACGCATGGCTAATGAAGGCCAATTTCGAGCGACTGATAGACGGCGCGCACGATGCGGCGCTTGCAAGCTATGAATCTGTCGGGTCTGATTCGCCGGACTTGGCGCTATTAATTAGCTGCGTTGGGCGTAAGCTTGTCCTTAAACAGCGTGTTGACGAAGAGGTCGAGAGTGTCCGCGACGTCCTCGGCGAAAGCACAGTTCTCGCCGGATTCTATTCATACGGCGAGATATCACCGTTCACGCCAACGGCGAAGTGCGAACTTCACAACCAGACGATGACGATTACGACATTTAGCGAGCGTTAGGGCATGCATAAGCTCTTAACGAGTCAACTCAAGCGACACGGCGTCGACGGCACTGCCGTGCCGTCGGGATTACTCGCGGCAATCGACGATGCCTATCGTCAGGCCGACGAGGACCGCATTCTCCTGGAACGCTCCCTGGAGTTGACGTCGCAGGAACTGCTCGCACGGCATTCGCAGCTCAGGCGCGACGTGGCGGAGCGGGCGCAGCAGGAACGCCTTCAGCGGCAGCGCGCCGACCGCTTGCGCCTTCAGAACGAGGCCATGGTAGAGCTGACCAAGAGCAGTCGGCTCACCGAAGGCGATCTGCCAGGAGCCATTCGAGTCATTGTGGAATTGGGTGCGCGCTATCTCGACATCGCAAGGATGAGTGTCTGGTTTTTTGATGACGCCCAATCTCAAATGGAATGTGCCGACTTGTATCGCCTGCACAGCAATGCCCACACCCACGGACTCAAAGTGGTTATGTCAGAATTCCCGACTTACTTCCACGCACTGGAACGTCAGCGAACGATTGCGGCAGACGATGCCAACTCACACCCCAATACCATCGAATTCGCCGACAATCACCTCCTTCCGAATGGTGTGACATCCCGGCTGGATTCGTCAATTCGTCGGGGCCGTCGCATTGTCGGCGTATTGTCGTGCGAGCATGTCGGGCCGATGCGTTGCTGGTCTCCCGAAGAGGAGTTGTTTGTCGCCTCGCTTGCGGACATCGTCGCACTGGCGATGGAGGTCGCAGAACGGCGTCGAGCGGAGACGGAACTCGAACATTCACTGTCATTGCTGCGGACCATCTTTGAGTCGATCGGCGATGGCATAGTCGCGGTGGACCGCGACGGTCGGATCACTAACTACAACAAGCGATTCATCGATATGTGGGGGCTGCCCGAGGAATTGGTCGCCAGTGGTGATACGTCCAGCTTGCGTGAACTGGCCATGAGGAAAGTTCGGGAGCCGGACGGCTTCATCGCCAAAATCAGATACCTTTATGACACTCCTGATGCCGAGAGTTTTGACGTCGTAGAGTTCGTTGACGGACGCGTCTATGAACGCATCTCACGCCCGCAGCGGATCGGCGATCAATCGTCGGGCCGCGTGTGGAGTTTCCGCGATGTAACGGAGAGCCGCCGGGCGCAGGATGAGCTGCTGCGAGCGAAACGTCTGGAAGCTGCTGGACAACTGGCCGGACAAATCGCCCATGATTTCAACAACTTGCTGACCCCGTTGGTCGCCTATCCCGATTTAATGCGCCGGCTCTTCCCCGTTAACGAGCAGACTGAACGTATCCTTCACGAAATGGAACAGTCGGCAAATCAGATCGTCGACATCAATCAACAACTGTTGACTCTGGGCCGTCGAGGGCACTTCCACATTGAGCCCTTCGATCCGAATGAACTCGCGGACGCGGCTATCCGGACACTCGAAATCCCCGACGGCATCACGATTGACCGCGGCTTTGCGCCGGACCTAATGCGTGTACGCGGCGGATCGGCACAGATCATGCGTGTCTTGACCAATCTGATCGCCAATGCGATTGATGCGATGAACGGATTCGGTACTTTGCGCATTGCAACGCGAAACGTCTCATTGAAGGGGTCGTTGCGGCGTCATGCGAATGTGGTCGCGGGTGACTACATCTGCCTCTCGGTGGCCGATTCTGGGCCGGGAATTCCAATCGAGATTCAAGAGAAGATTTTTGAGCCATTTTTCAGCACAAAGACGGCGGACAAGAAGCGGGGAAGCGGCCTCGGGCTGTCGGTGGTGCATTCAGTTCTGGAGGATCACCACGGGTACATAGACTTGGCAAGTGAGCCAGGTCACGGAACTACGTTTTGTCTCTACCTCCCAGTCGACCACTCTCCTCGGTCAGCAGTCCCATCACGCGACGCCATTCTCGATGGCAATGGCGCGACAGTTCTGGTTGTTGATGATGATCCGGTCCAGCGTGAGGTCATAACTATGATGCTCGAGTCGCTTGGCTACACTCCGACGGCTGTGGAGTCGGGCGAGCGTGCAGTTTCTCACCTGCGCTGCTCCGAGTCCGACTTGGTCATCCTCGATATGGTGATGGGGGGGATTGACGGTACCGAAGCGCTGCGCCAGATTAAGATTATCCGTCCCGAACAGCGAGCAATCATACTCTCGGGATTCGCGTCCAGCGACCGTGTCGACGAGGCCTTGCGGCTTGGAGCCAGGTCTTTTGTGGCCAAGCCGGTTCAAACAGCTACATTAGCGATGGCCATACAGGACGCACTTTGCACTATGGCAGTCATTTCCTGACTCACGCCTACCAACTACCACCCCACCAACTGTTCCAAGTTTGACTGCAGCTTCTGCACCATGGTCTCGAAGTTCTCGCGCTTGGCGTGCTCTTTGGCCAACACCTCGGCGGGCGCTTTCTCAAGGAAGTCGGCGTTGGAGAGCTTTTTGTTGATGCGTTCGAGCTGCTCGGTGTTGTGCTTCAGCTCCTTTTCGATGCGCTTGCGCTCGGCTTCAAGGTCAATCAATCCCTCGAGTGGGATGATGATTTCGGCGTCCCGGATGACAGCGGCCGCCGACGGGATCGGCTTTTTCACTGACTTGCCAACTGTCAGTGTGCCGATCTTAGCGAGGACACGGACATTCTCTTCCAAGTGCTGCAAACTGGTTAGGAGGATATCGGTATCGACCCGGACGAGGCAGTCGATCTCCTTGCCCGGCGGGATATTCATCTGCGCCCGAACTCCGCGAATGGCGACAATGACATCGAAGGCGTGTTGCATCTCGTCGTCGAGTTTCACATCGCGGCGCTTGGATTCCAGTGCGGGCCAAGGCGCGATGGTGACATGGGCAGGCGCGTCCTTGATAAGATGACGCATCGTGTCCCACAGTTCTTCGGTTACAAACGGTGCGGCGGGATGCATGAGGCGCACGATGCTGTGCAGGACATGCAAGGAGACGGCGCGGGCTACATCCTGCTCCTCGGGTGTGCCGCGTTGGAAGCGCTGCTTGACCAACTCCAAGTACCAATCGCAGAAATCGGACCAGACGAAATCATATAGCGATTTGGCGGCGGCATTGAAGCGGAAGCTGTCGAGCTGGCCGGAGACATTTTCAACGGCAGCGGCGAGACGGCTGAGGATCCAGCGGTCGGCCAAGTGCAGTTGCGCGTCGGGGATGGCGAGTGTCAATCCCTGCGGCTTGGGATCATCGCCTTGATTCGATAAAACCAGACGAGACGCATTCCACAGTTTGTTGGCGAAATTGCGCCCGAGCTCGAAACTGTTGGGGCCGACGTTGGGATCCTGACCTTCGGGCGCGGCGAGAACAAGCGAGAGACGCATGGCATCGGCGCCGTGTTGATTGATGATGTCAATCGGGTCGATGCCGTTGCCGAGCGATTTGGACATCTTGCGGCCGATTTCATCGCGCACGGTGCCGTGGACGTAGACGTCCGAGAATGGAATCTCACCCATGAACTCTTCACCCGCCATGACCATGCGGGCGACCCAGAGGAAAATGATCTCGGAGGCGGTGAAGAGCGAACTGGTCGGGTAGAATGCCTTGAGCTCGTCGGTTTTCTCAGGCCAACCGAATGTCGAAAACGGCCAGAGCCAGGAGGAAAACCATGTGTCGAGAACGTCGTCATCCTGACGGTAGTCGGCCGATGGCGGTGCCGCGCCGGCATGCATTTCATTGGTGCCGTTCTTGTACCAAATCGGAATACGGTGCCCCCACCACAGTTGGCGTGAAATGCACCATGGGCGGATATTCTCCATCCAATGCAGGTACACCTTCGACCAATGCGCTGGGTGGAACTGAATCTTTCCCTCCCGGACTGCGGCGATCGCCGGAGGGGCAAGCTTGGCCATGTCTACGAACCATTGCTCTGAGAGGAACGGTTCGATGATTGTGCCGCAACGGTAGCAGACTGCCGCGCCGAGTTTGTGCGGCTCGACTTTGTCGAGCAGGCCTTGTGCTTCCAAGTCCTTGACGATGCGTTTGCGGGCTTCGTAGCGGTCGAGGCCGGCGTAGACGCCCCCTTCCTTCGTGATCTTGCCTTCTTTGTCGATCACGACGACGCTCTCGAGACGGTGACGTTTGCCGAGCTCGAAATCGTTCACATCGTGCGCGGGTGTGACTTTCATCGCACCGGTGCCGAACTCCATGTCTATGTATGAGTCGGCGATGATCGGCAGGACACGTCCGATGAGCGGCAGCACCGCTTTCTTTCCGGCGATCTTGGTATGACGAGTATCGGCCGGGTTGATGCAGAGCGCGGTGTCGCCGAGCATGGTTTCCGGGCGTGTGGTCGGGACGACAACATAGCCAGAGCCATCTTCGAGTGGATAGCGGATGTACCAGAGACTGGAATCCTTCTCTTCGCGTTCCAGTTCATCGTCGGAAAGAGTTGTCAGGCAGCTTGGGCACCAGTTGACAATGTATGTGCCTCTGTACACCAGTCCCTTTTCATAGAGACGCTTGAACACTTCGATGACGGCCAGCGACAGACCTTCATCCATTGTGAACCGTTGGCGTTCATAGT
>JBKKDE010000400.1:0-5860 GCA_046708665.1 Candidatus Zixiibacteriota bacterium
TTACCACCGGGCAGCTTTGTGACAAGGCCCCGATTCGCCATAGCACTCACTGAATCCGACACAGTTGGGGCACTGAGCTGGAATCGGATGGCCAACTCACCAACGGTCTTACGCTCCTCCATCCCCGCCAAGAAACTGAGAATCCCCAACTGCAGTGCGGACAGACCACGACTGGCAGCTAGGGTGGACGTGACACTTCCAAGAATCTCTGAGAGGCGTAACAGCCCATTGATTACATTCGGTGGGTAGACGGTAGAGGAATTCACTGCGATATATTTAGGAGTCCTAATTACTTAGTCAAGCCATTTGTTGAATTGAAGTTACAATATATGGCCCAGAAGTAATTCTGAGTCAATCCCGGCCGGGTTAGCCCAACAAGCAGCGCGGGTGATAACCCCGTATCAAAAAAGTCCAGGTCTTCTGGTGTCGTACTTCGTATCCTACCTGTAGTCACCTTGGCTTCAGACATGACGCAACCGGCCACCATCGTTCGAATTTGCCTCAGCACGGCCCCTGAAAGGTTTCAGTTGCTGTGTATCTGTACTCCGCGGGTCGGGTGATAAGCGCGCTCTCTGCGTCTCAATAACCTCAACCCGCGACACTCCCTGCAAAGTTGATAGGACCGTTGGCTGCATTTTATGCATCGAAGCGGTCATTCACCTGTCGTGTTGGTCGCGACGCCAAAAGGAGGCAGGCAATTACAAACGAACCGTACTGTACGCGCCAGTTTTCGCCTGAACCCTGCAAACTTCAGGCGACCTCTCATCCGAATCGAAGCGGGCGGATGAGAGGGGCGAGACAGCGGGGCGCCAGCGCCCCACAAAGTCGCCGAACATTACAAGTTTGCGTTTTGTAAGCGTACTTTTGGTACGTATGATGGAAACATCCCGGATATAGTCCGGATAACGAGAGGATTACCGCATGTCGCAGTGCTCGGTGCCAGTGGGTATACCGATCACCCAGTTCGCGCGCTCGGGTGGCTGAGCGGGTAAAGTGGGTCCGGTGGACCTTTCTGCCATAGTTCATGAGTTGGCGATCCCAGTGCCGCCCGAAGTGATCATCGGTGTTGGAACCGCGGATGATGCCGGAGTCTATCGTGTCGGGCCGGATATGAATCTGGTCATGACGGCGGACTTTATTACCCCGCCGTGCGATGACGCGTTTCTATTCGGGCGAATTGCGGCATCCAACTCACTATCCGACGTTTACGCCATGGGCGGTACTCCCAGGGCGGTTCTGAATCTATGCTGTTTTCCGACCCGTGGCATTCCGCGCGAACAGCTAGCGGAGATTCTCAAAGGCGGTCTCGAGACCATTATCCAATCAGGCGCGGCTCTGATCGGCGGTCACACGGTTCGCGATGAAGAGCTTAAGTACGGCCTCTCGGTCACTGGCTTGGTCCGTGACGCAGACATCAAAGCGAACGCAGGCGCTAAAGCCGGAGACGTGATTATCGTGACTAAGCCGGTGGGTACTGGAGTTCTGGTAACCGGGCTTCGTTCGGGTGCCGTCGATGCGGCGCAGGCACAACCGATTCTCGAGAGAATGGCAGAGCTGAATAAGGTAGCCTGTGAAGTCATGCTCGCTGTTGGTGGAGCGCATGGAGTGACCGATATCACCGGATTTGGGCTTGGAGGACACGCCTGGGAAGTTGCCAAAGCGAGCGGGGTTGGATTGCGGTTCTATTACAGCCGTGTCCCGCGGTGGCCATTAAGTGAACAGTTGATGGCCGCTGGCACACGCACCGGCGCGACCTCAGCGAACGCGGCTGCCCTGGAGGGACTTGTTCATTCGGACGACACGATATCCGAGTGGCAACGCAGTCTCTTTTTCGATCCGCAAACGTCGGGCGGACTGCTCATAACCGTGGATCCAGCCAAAGCCGATGAGATGCTGAAACGGCTTCACGATGCCGGCATCGCTGACGCTGACATCTGTGGTGAGACTTTTGCGGCGGCCGATGCTCACTTAGAAATTCGTCCCTAAATACCCCATCCGGATATTGAATCCCGGCCGATGATCTTCTACTATCAATCGGGTGCGTGAACGAGCACGCCCTTCGAAGGAGTCCGACCATACGTATCAGACCATTCTCAGCGTGGCGATTCAATCCGGCCGTAGTTGGAAACCCGTCCGACTGCTTCAGCCCGCCGTACGATCAATTTGACGACGCCATGGTCGCGCGACTCCTGTCGCAAAGCCAATACAACATTGCCCGCGTGGTTGTTGCCCCCGCGGGAGGAGGCCCCGATCCCTCTGGCGCTCATTACCGCCACGCCAACGATACTTTGCAGTCTTGGATCGATCAGGGCGTACTTACCGTCGACCGCGGACCGGCGATTTACCCGTATTCCCAGACGTACTCAATCGCCGGGCATACTATGACCCGTCGCGGCTTCATCGCTCTCGGCGATGTTCGCGATGCGGGATTGTTCACTCATGAAGAGACCCACTCGCATATCCGTGAGGATCGCGCCCAATTGCGTTTGGCGACAGCATCCGATTTCGGACTCATTTTCATGATCTACTCAGACACCGCTCAGGCAATCGACTGCATCTTGCGCGACTGCGAAGGCGGGGGACCCATCGCCGAGTCCGAGCAACCCGATGGATCCATTCACCGCCTCTATCGGTGCGGTGATCCCCAACGCATCGAGAGCATTCTCGGGATTATGGACACGAAGGAGTGCGTGATTGCCGATGGTCACCATCGCACCGCGGCGGCCCGTCAGACTTGGGACACCAAGAAGGACGACCGTTGGGCCAATGTGATGATGGCATTCTTCAATTCCGACGCTCCCGGCATGACCGTTTTGCCGATCCATCGTCTCGTTACTCAAGCGGGACGCGGCGAGATCGACGAGATTATCGAGAAGATTGCAGAGCATTTTGACGTCGCACTGATCCCCATGCCCGATGTGCCGTATGACGAACGGGCTTCATTTCTACAGGGACTGGTAGTGGAACGGGCACGGCGCGACCGTACCGCGTTCGCCATGGTCAGTCTTCCAACCGAAATCGGTTTCCTGATCGAGGCGGGGCGATCCCAAATGAACGCTTGGCCGTGGCCAGATTCGATGTCCGGAGCCGCGCGAGCTCTTCCGACGGCGGTTTTCGAGACCGGCGTGCTCCGGGCCGCTCTTGGGTTCTCCGAAGAGGATATCGATCACAGCACGAAGATCGGATACCCCAAAGACGCGGCGGAAGTGCTCGAGGCGGTACGTCGGGGAAGGGCCCAGCTTGGGTTTCTGCTCCCGCCTACCCCGCTCGATTCCATCTTCGAAGTCGCCCGATTGCGACAAAACCTTCCGCGGAAGTCGACCTTCTTTTTCCCGAAACTACTGACCGGATTGACGGTTCATCGTATCGAGGCCGGGCCGAACGACTGACGTGTCGTGTATAACGTTCGGCCAAACGGAGCGATTGGGACTCCGTTTAACTCCTGTATTCGTACTTTCAGAGAGGATTGAACTTCATGAAAAGTGAACGCCCGACGACACTCGGGGCATTCAAGAAGGCTGGCTACGCATTTGAGACGGTCAAAGATGAGCTGAGGCGAAACCTGATCCGTCGCATTCAGGCAGGGGATACCCTATTCCCGGGGATCGTGGGCTACGAGCAGACTGTCATTCCGGCGATCGAGAATGCCATTCTCTCAAAGCACAATTTCATCCTGCTCGGGCTGCGCGGCCAGGCGAAAACTCGTCTTGTGCGCGCCCTGACCAATCTGCTCGACGAGGAATCTCCGGTCATCAAAGGGTCGCCGTTGAATTGCCACCCGCTGCGTCCTAGCTGCGCCTATTCGATTCGCATGATTGCGGAGAACGGCGACAAGACAGAGATCGATTGGATCCCGCGTTCGAGCCGTTATCAGGAAAAGCTTGCGACTCCGGATGTCACGATCGCCGACTTGATCGGCGACCTCGACCCGATCAAGGCGGCGCGCGAAAAGCGCGACCTCTCCGATGAGGAGGTCATCCACTACGGCATCGTGCCACGCACCAACCGTGGGATTTTCGCCATCAACGAGTTGCCCGATCTGCAGCCGCGCATTCAAGTCGGCCTGCTCAACATTCTCGAAGAGAACGATCTGCAAATTCGCGGCTTCCCGATTCGCATACCGCTCGACATGCTACTCGTGTTTACCGCCAATCCCGAAGACTACACCAACCGCGGCAACATCATCACGCCGCTCAAGGATCGAATCGATTCGCAGATTATTACCCACTATCCAAACTCCGTCGCGGATGCGCAGACGATCACCAACCAGGAGGCATGGATAGGACGCGGCAATGGTCGCCCTGAGATACCGACATTTTATCGCGAGATCATCGAGGAGATTGCTTTCGCGGCGCGTGAATCCGAGTTCATCGATCAGTCATCGGGTGTGTCGGCGCGGGTCCCGATTTCTGTCATCGAGAACGTAGTCTCGAACATCGAGAGACGCAATCTGCGGACGAAGGAAACCTTCACGGTTCCGCGTCTTGCCGATCTGCACGCGGCGATCCCGTCTATCACCGGTAAAGTCGAGTTGGTCTACGAAGGCGAACGCGAAGGGCCGCGGATGATTGCTGTCAATATCATGGGGCGGGCCATCTCCAAAGTGTTTGAGCGGCACTTCCCGGCCATCGAAAAGGATGGCGGTCTTCCCATGAAAGCCGATCCGATCTTTGGGAAAATTATCGGTCACTTTTCGGGCGAAACATCGGTCGATGTCACCGACGATTCAGCGTTTGCAGAGTACGATGCATCATTGTCCACAGTGCCGACTCTGAAAAAGGTTGCCGAACAATTCCTGAAGACAACCACTCCGCAGGAGACGGCATTGGGAATGGAATTCATCCTCGAGGGACTGCATCACCAGAACCTGATTGCCAAGACTGCGGTCGGCTCGTTGTACACCTACACCGACATGCTGGCGACAATGCTGCACAATGTCCGGCGCGACGACTGATGCGATACCGCTACTCTGAATGGGACGAAGACATGGTCCGTCGGCTGCTTGCCGACCGCGATCTGACGCGCCTATTCAATTACATACTCCTGCAAACGAACGGTGATGTCGACGAGGCATTGCGTTGGATGCGCTACTTACAAGAGCGTGGCATTCTCTCCGACGACGTCGATCTCGACGAATTCGAGAAGCGTCTGCGCGAGGATCGGATTATCCAGAAAGTCGGCGACCGCAATCAACTGACGCCCAAGGGCGAAAAGCAAATCCGCCAAGATTCACTGGATACGGTCTTCTCATCGCTCAAGTCCGGCGCGCGCGGCGATCACGCGATTCCGCGCGAAGGGAGTATGTCGAATGAGCCACTGCCGGAGCGACGTCCGTTTTCCTTCGGCGACTCGTCGGCGGATATCGACTTCAATGAGTCATTCTCGAATGCAATGCGACGCGGGGCCATTGTTGACCTCGGCCTGGAGGAGACAGATCTTTCCGTGCGCCAGACCGAGTCGTCGACAGCGTGTGCGACCGTTCTCCTGCTCGACATTTCGCACTCAATGATCCTCTATGGCGAAGACCGTATCACTCCCGCCAAGCAGGTCGCGATGGCGTTCGCCGAGATGATCCTGACACGCTACCCCAAAGACGCGCTCGATGTGGTCGTATTCGGGGACGACGCCGAGCTAATTCCCGTGGCTGAACTCGCTTATGTCGGCGTCGGGCCCTACCACACCAATACTCAGGCGGGCTTGCGCATGGCGCGGCAGATTCTCATGCACCGCAAACATCTCAACAAACAAATATTCATGATTACCGATGGTAAGCCGTCCGTGATACGCCGCTCGAGCGGGACGTTGTATAAAAACCCTGTCGGGCTCGACCCGGTCATCGTGAACCGGACATTGGATGAGG
>JBKKDE010000401.1:0-3268 GCA_046708665.1 Candidatus Zixiibacteriota bacterium
TCGTAGCGGGGGTACAACTGGGAGCGTTTGCACCGGGAATCTGTGCAAAAAGACCGGCTTGCACCGGATCAATCCCGCCTTGCACCCCCATACCCGGTGCAGGCTCAGAGGAGAGCTCGGACGGCGCAAGGCATTGAAAGGACGATGGTTAGAGCGTCAACTGACGGGCGAGTGGCTTGCTCTTCCGGCAAAAACCGCAATTTGGCCCGAAATCCCGGTCTCTTACGGTGCAACATCGCATCACATAACGGGCATTACGCGAATGACTTACGGTGCTACATAACGTGCTACGTGGCGTGCTACCGAGTGATCGCGCTCGCCTGGCCGTCGCCGAGCGTGGCGGTGATCTTGTGGTGCGCGATGGTTTGGCCGATCATCAGAACACCACGTCGTCACGTTTCAGCAATGTCTGAAAACGAGGGTTTTCTCGCAGCGAATCAAACCACGGGTCGACTTTCAGCAGGTTGACGGATACAGGAGAAGGAATCACGAGCAGTTCTTCCAGCAAGTCGATGGACTTCTGGTGCTCACCAACTCTTGCGTAGACATAGGCCATGACCATGGCCGCCTTCGGTCCTCACCAGTGGCACGCGGCAATCGGCATGGTCTCCACTCCGAGCGAAGCATACTTGATTGCGTCATCTTTGTAACCGGCCAGCGCGCAGACCAAACCGAGATTCGACTGATTTACGAAGGCCGGAAGTTGCTTGCGCGTGGCGAATTCCAGAAGAGTGATGAGCGAGTCATAATAGACTCGGGCCGAGTCCATCTGCCCGGCGAGCTCATAGAGTTGTGCGATACCGAATAAAGCCCATTCCACTCTGCCCTCTGAGTCGAATGTCGAATGCGGCAGGTCGATTCGTTGTGCCGTTATGTCGATTAACTGAAATCTCCAAAGCGCATCTTTCAGTTCGATGAAGCCGCCGGCGCCCGGCGACACCGCCAGCAAATGCGCAGGATCGGGCGAGAGATTGACAATGCGCCGGGCACACAACGAATCACCAAATCCTGACAGGCAGATCCATGCTCGCTCGTGATAGAAATCGGGATCGTCCGGCGCCAGTACCAAGGCGCGATCTGCCCATTCGATCGCCTCGTCGTAGCGCCGCATTAACCCGTTGATGTGCGCGAGATTATATAAAATACTGAGGGAACGGGGATCAACGGTGATCGCGATGTTTAGATTCGTGATTGCGTCTTTCCATCGTCCCTGCCGCATCTGCACCATCCCGATCGCGCGATACACATCTCCCCGCTTGTACCCGAGTTCTTCTGACCGCGTATATTCATCAAGCGCGAGATCATAGGCGTCCTCGCACCAGTTGTAGTAGTAACCCAATGCAAAGTGGGCTTCAGGGAGATTGGGATCCAGTACCAACGCCTGATCCAGGGCTCGTTTCGCGGCGCCACGGACGTCCTCCGTACGGAGATTATATTCATTGTACAGCACACTGTGAGCCATGCCGATGCCGGCATACGGCGTCGGGTAGCTAGGATCGAGCGCGGTCGACTGTTCGAACAACCGAATGGCGGTTCTCAAATCGGATGCCGATTTCGCGTTTTCCAGATACTCCTTGCCGCGCAGGTAGAAGTCGTACGCGGTGAGATTCTCCGTCGGTTGGGATCGCGCGTCCCTGCCATCTGTGTCGAACAATGACAGATTGAGCGCCTCGGCAACGTGTTCGGCAATTTCGCTTTGAACGGCAAACACCTCTCGAAAAATGCGGTCATATGTCTCCGCCCACACGTGGGTGTCATCTGCAACGCGGATCAATTGCGGATTGATGCGAACCCGTGGCGGCGAGGCAAACTGATCCCAGCGGATCGTGCCCTCTAAAATGTAGTCGACCCCCAATTCCCGGCCAATTTCCCGCAATGGCTTGTCCTGACCCTTGTAATGGACGGCGCTGGTGCGCGAAATAACACCAAGTGTGGGTATCTTGGCTACGCGCGTCGTAATCTCCTCCGTCATGCCGTCAGCAAAGTATTCCTGATCTGCCGCTCCGAGATTCTCGAATGGCAGCACCACGAGCATTTTCCGGCCCGCTCGGACGGGCCCCGGTGTCTGTCCAAACGGGTTCCACAGAATGGCGGCGATGGCGGCAATCAGGACGACCGCAGCCCACGACACCAATCGACGCCGAGTCGTGGGCCTCTTGGCAAGGGGACCGACAGCCGGCGCTGACGGCGTCGATCGCAGCACCCGCAGGTCTGCGGTCAGGTCGGCCGCGGATTGATATCGTTCATTGGGGTTCTTAGCAAGGCACTTGGAGATGATGTGTTGCAGTTCGGGAGGGACATTGGCCTTGTATCGCGCCAACGGTTCAGGGGTTTCATTCGAGATCGCATACGCAACGGCCGAGTCGTGCCCACCGGTGAACGGCAGGCGACCGGTGATCAGTTCATAGAGCACCACGCCGAGCGACCAGAGGTCGGTGCGCTGGTCAACCTTTTGACCCAGTGATTGCTCAGGGGACATGTAGGACCGCGTCCCCAGCGTGCTGCCCTCGGCCGTGATCTTCGTGACGCCCTGCCATGTGGCCAGACCGAAGTCCATGATCTTCACACGGCCTTCGGACGACATCACGATGTTCTCCGATTTGATATCGCGATGGACGATGTCTCTTTTGTGCGCGGCCGCGAGACCATCGGACGCTTGTGTGAGAACGTCCAACACCGTATCGATGCTGATGTCACCGGAACCGATCAACCTCTTGAGTGATTGGCCCTCGACGAATTCCATGGCGATGAACGGCTGGCCCTCGAATTCAGCGACATCATACACCGAGACGATGTTGGGATGATTGAGCGCCGCGAGTGCCTTCGCCTCGCGCTGAAATCGTAAGCGAGCCTCCGGGTCCGTGCTGAATTGCCGGGGGAGGAACTTCAGCGCCACCTGGCGATCCAGCGACATGTCCATCGCCAGGAACACCTCACCCATCCCGCCTTCACCGAGCTTGGCGGTGATCTTATAATGCGAGATCGTCTGACCGATCATGGGTTTGATTCGAGTGAAATGCGTTTCAAGCGCCCAAGATAGAATCTGGCGCGGGTCAGAAGTATGATAAAGATCGAGGACAGAAGCCAGAACGGAGCTACAATGCGGAGTTGATGGCCCACTGAAGCGCCTCTTCACTCCACCCACACCTTGCCAATCGCCCACCGCATGTCCGCTCGTCGTAGGTGAGGAAGAAGACGTTGCCGGAGGAATCAACGACGGGGAAGTGCCGCACCCACTGGTCCCCCTTCGGCGCTTTCCATGTCCCGG
>JBKKDE010000402.1:0-10687 GCA_046708665.1 Candidatus Zixiibacteriota bacterium
TCGACGTCTGAACTGATCGGGGCTTGCTCGCAGCTCTGCTGCAAGCAAGCCCCGGTTTTATACTACGACTCGTCCTGCGAGTTCCGCATAGAATCTCACAATCACGGGTTACAAAATTCCGTGGCGGGGTTTCCACCGCGAAACGCCACGTTGATCAGACGCGTAACATCGAAAATGTTTGTCACCCCGTTGCAATCCACGTCGGTAGTTGTCCACGGACAGGAGGCATTGGGATCAATGATCGAAGTAGCGCCGCGAAACGCCACGTTAATGACATGAGTAATGTCGAAGACGTTACTCACGCCATCGCACTGCGGGTCATGGGCGCAATTGCAGGCGCAGGCAGAAGTGGACGCCTCCGTTGAGGGCAATCCCTCGTTCCCCGAGAAGTCAACCGCACTCACACGATAGTAGACGCCACTCGCGGCCGGAAGGGAGTTGTCGACAAAACTTGTGTCAGAAGTTGCGCCAATCCGTTTATCCGGCGAGGGACTGAATCCAGGGAGTGTGTCGCGATAGACCCAGTAATAGTCGAAGTCGGTCGCGCTCGTTGATTTCCAATCCAGATCGATATCAGGACCGTTTTGCGTGGCAATCAAACTCGAAGGCGGTGCCGGAGCCAAATTGTCCAGCGAGTATCCCGAATCGACAGGCGAATCGAAGTGATCCACGGGGTTCTCACCGATACCGCTCACGAAGAATGCCGTCCACCACATGCCGTCCGCAATAGTTGAATCGCGCAGCGTTGGCACAACCGCGCTATACACGCTGTCACCGCGCGCTGGCACAGACTTCACGAAGTCCCAAGTCCCGGGAGGAGTCGATTTCAACCCATACGGATCTACAGACTTCGATGACAAACCGTCGTCAACTCGCCGGTAGATTGCAAACTCTTGAATAAATCCGTCATTCGCAGGAATATTGCTC
The DNA here is from genome assembly GCA_046708665.1 of Candidatus Zixiibacteriota bacterium. Taxonomy (GTDB): domain Bacteria; phylum Zixibacteria; class MSB-5A5; order WJJR01; family WJJR01; genus JACQFV01. The sequence goes on from JBKKDE010000402.1 coordinate 928, forward strand.
CACTGAATGCGCATCTGTTTGCCCTGATCGTTGCCGACATCTGCGAGACTTGTGATCTCTTCAAACGCACCCCATGCGCGGACATAAGCTGAGCCAGCATACTGGTTTCCGTTGACCGTTCGTAGAACTGCTCCGATCATGAATTCGCTCTTGCCGTCCCCGTTTAGATCCCCCGCTCCGGCAACTTCGAGTCCGTAGGTCGCGACGGCCTCGGAACCATAACTGAGATGCAGGAGGTCCCCGCTTTGAACCGAATAGACATGCGCTGCTCCCGTCAGCATCTGGACACCGTTCGGATCTGTTCCCGGGGCGCCGATGATCACATCGTCCCTCCCGTCATCATTGACGTCGCCCGCCCCCGCAACGGAGTATCCGATCAGGTCGTTCATGTTGCCGTCGACTCTGCGCAACAGTTGGCCGTCGATACCCGAGTAGACGTACGCGGAGCCACCCGAGGCATTTCCGCCGGGAGTTTCATAAGGGGCACCGACGATAAAGTCAGAACGGCCGTCGCCGTTGACATCACGTGCGCCGGCGACGGACCATCCGAACGATCCGTTGCTAGTGTCCCCTTTGACATGATAAAGCGTATCGCCTGTCAGTCCTGAGAAGACGTAAGCCGCGCCTCTACTGGAATCGCCATAAGGGGCGCCCACGATGAAGTCCGACCGCGCATCCCCATTGACGTTTCCCACCCCATCGACGCTATACCCAAAATTGTCGTAGGCTCTCGCACCAAACTTACGGTAGATCAAGCCCCCGCCCACTCCCGAGTAAACGAATATCGCACCCGCGGAGACGAGACTGCCGGAGTCCGCATATGGTGCGCCGACGATGTAGTCCGGGCTAGCGTCCGAATTCACATTCCCGACCCTCCCAACGGACCATCCTAAATTGTCATTGGTATTCGCGCCGTCTTTCTGTTGGAGTAGACTGCCATTTATCCCGGAGTACACATAAACCGAACCTGCGTCCACCAGTCCACCTGGGTCTGCATACGGAGCTCCAATCACGAATTCAGACCGCCCGTCCCCGTTCACATCTCCCAACAGGCATACGCCCACCCCTAAGACCTCGCCAGAATCCGTACCATTGACTTGGTATAGAAGGCTTCCGTCCAGACCCGAATAGACATATGCCGAACCTGCATTTATGACTCCGCCCGGAGATCGCACAGGCGCCCCCACTATGAAATCCGGAACGCCATCACCGTTGACATCCCTCCCTCCATCCATTGAGTACCCCATATAGTTCGTATCCGCGTCCCCGTCCTTCTGGTACAACAACAAAGAAGGATAGGGGAGCTCCAACCCCTTTGCATCGGCTTGTCCGACGGTCGACGATGGGGCTTTCGCGGCAGCAGATAGGCGGGGCAATGGCAACCTTGGCAAACCTTCTCCATTTGCGCCGTCGGCCACCACTGAAATCAACACCGACCCAACTAGCAGTGCTGAGCCAACACTCCGAAACGCGCTACATTTGTTCATCCGATGCACTCCTTCCTGCGACATGGTGCCCAACTACACCACGCCAACCAATATGTCCGATTCGGTTTTAGATCTCGAAGGGCGATGTGTACCAACAGAACCGCTAATGAATGCGAAAGGTGACTAAATCCGTCCGATATTATCGGTACACTCCCCCGACTCTTGCCTGCAAGCGGATTTTCCGTACTTGTTGTGCAACGTAGCGACCGATTGAGCAGGAGATCTCCGTCTGATCGTGTCGTCAATGCCATGCTTGCTCGAAGCTGCTTCCTCTTTGAGTGCTAGTCTGGCCCAGGTATGCACCCAATCCCATACTTCCCACCCCTCTCAGAACCTCCCCAGCCCAGCGATCCCTATTCACACTGAGTGAGGGGAAAGGCTAAATTCTCCGCCCAATCCTCCGATACCAGTTAAAGAGCCCCCGCAACATGCATGGGGGCTTGGTCCATGTTCCAAACAGCCCAGGGCGGGCTGCCGAAGGTCCTGTAAGGACGACAACCGAATTCAATGGGTCTTGGGGATTCTAAGTTGCAACAAAGGAGCGGCGAGATGCCACGGAGCTACTGGGCGCGCATTGGGACATTGGGACGCGCATTAATCATCGGAGTTCTTGTAATCGGCTTGGGCGCCTGTTCCGGCGTCACCAAGTCCGACTCTACCGCGACATTGCAGGATGTTGAAGTCACCCCGGCCATTCTTGCCGAAGGGGAGACTGCGGTTGTTGAGGTGCTGGTTACCAACGCCAACGGCGATCCATTGGCCAACGCGACTGTGTATCTCTTTGCCGAGCCAAACGTTGCCGGCGTGTTCTCGTCGAGTGTTGTTGAAACCAACGGCGACGGCATCGGCACCGCGATCTTCACCGCGACGACCGAAGGCAGCGTGGTCATCAGCGCCCGCGTCGAAGGCAATCAGACAACGCTTACCAAGAACGTCGTCATCGAGTCTGGCACCGGTGGCGGAAACCTCGATGGCCATATCATCCTGAGCATCACGCCCGCGCTGGTTCAGGCCGATGGATTCTCGACCGCGATCATCAACGCTCTTGTCTCCAACGGTCAGGGCGATCCGGTCTCCAACGGCAGCGTCATCAAGTTTGTCGCTGGCGAAAAGTTCGCCGACATTAATGGCGATGGTATCTGGACCAACAACATCGACACGCTGATCTTTGACTTGGATTCCGACGATCTGTGGGACCCGATCGGCTCGATCGATGCCACAGTTACGACTGTTGACGGTCAGGCCGTGACAACCTACACCGCTGGCTCAACCGCAGGCGTGGTCTACATCAAGGCGACAGGCGGCCAGCCCGGCAGCCACTTCTCCGCAGAGGTTGCGCTCTCGCTGACATCCAATGATTCAGTCCATTCGATCTCGCTGACACCGTCCTGGCAGACCGTTCAAGTCCGCGGCACCGGCGGCATCGAATTCTCGCAGCTCACTGCGGCGACTTTCGACGCCAAGGGTAACCCGGCCCCGCAGGGACGCGAAATCGAGTTCTTGATTACGGCCGGTCCCGGCGGCGGCGAAGCCATCAATGGTGACCCTGTAGGCCCGGTAAGTGCGATTACCGACGCCAACGGCGTAGCGGCAGTGACACTCAATGCAGGAAGCGCCTCGGGCACGGTCCGTGTCTTGGCACGTTCCGGCGCGGTCGTTACCGCTGCGACTCAATTGACCATCCGATCCGGTCCGCCAGCGTACATCTCGATTGGCGCGTCGGATTGCAATGTGCCGTCCATTCTGACCGTCAACGCGACCAATGACGTTGTCGCGCTCGTCGTCGACCAATGGGGCAATGAAGTGCCCGACTCGACATCCGTGTGGTTTGGTTGCGAACAAGGGCTAATCGAAGGCGCCGATGCCACAAACCCGTCGATCACTCAGCGCGGAACCGCCCACACTACGTGGCATTCCGGCGCACCGAAAAATGATGGCTATGTATGGTATTGGGCACAGACATCCGGCGGCACAGTCGTGGATACGAGCTTCTTCTACGAGTCGGGTGGCGCTGCCTACGGGACATTCCTGGCGTGGCCCGATACACTCTTCGCGGATAATAAGGACAAGGGTGAAGTCGTCATTGATGTGCGTGACGCCAATGGTGTCTTTGTTGACGATGGCTACATCGTTGAGGTAGGTGCCGACATCGGGATTATCAACGATGGCGCGGCTCACGATGGTTGCTTCTCGTCAGTTTATGTCGGCGACTACGTGGCCGGCATTCTTGACCTGGACTACCACGTGACGATTCCCGACGACGGTATCGGTGCGATTGCCACGATCACGGCGCGTTCGGGCGGTTTCTATGGATTCAATGGCTCCGTCGAGGTTGTTTTGCGGACAGGGGCTGCGTATTCCAAAACTTCGATCGTCGATGTTCCCGCGAGCATGGTGTATGGTACAAGCGCTCCGATCGAGATCCAGATCAAAGACCGCTGGGGCAATCCGTTGGGCGGCCACTTGGTCGAAGTCACCTGCAACTCCGGCGGCACAATCAGCGGTTCGCCGCAGTACACGAACGAGTACGGTGTTGCCGGTGGCTACGAGTTCATCGCCAGCAATAATCAGAGTTTCACCGAAGCTCTGATCGTGGTTCGCGATCTTGATCCGAATTACGGAGGCATTGCAATAACGAAAATTGTCTCCTTGGAAGAGTAATCTTGCGTTTTGTGGGGGGCAGGGAAGCTCCTAATCGGCAAAAGGCCGGGATCTCGAAGAGATCCCGGCCTTCGCTGTTTTTATGTCATAAATCACCACTCACATGCAGGTGCACTGAGGGGCGCCCTGTGGTAGACGTGATCCGAGAGCGTGACCGCATCCAACAAATCAACCACGCAATCCCCATTCACATCCGCATTCTTCTCATTGATCAGAAATCCGTCTCGATAGAGATAGTTGATTACCGACACGACATCGGCCGCCGTCACGATCCCGTCATTGTTGGCATCACCTGCAGCCATAGTCGATCCATACCCCATACGTGCGAGGACAGCCGCCACGCATGCCTTGGCGTCCGCCTCTTCGAGGTAGGAGAGGGGAAAGGCAAACACAGCGAGGGTTCGACCAGGCTCCCTCGACATCACCGCCACCGGCTTCCCATGCAAAGGCGAAGCGTTGCCATCTCTCGATTGAAATGTGTAGAGGACTTCGGCGAGCGAAGTGTCTATTTGAAAGTACCCGACAAACGGGATCGCGTTCCCCGGATGAGGCAGAGCCGGATTCAATCCCCATCCGGTTCGTGCGGCATCGACATCGAGCCGGGGTAAACTCGGATCCGATGGGATCGCAGCAATGAACTCAGCATTCATACGTGTAGGATTGGCAAGAAGTGGTCGGGGATAGAACGCTTTCCGAATCCCGGCTGCATAGGCAATATTGCCCTCAGGCAGGGAGACCAATGTGTCGAGCAACGAGGTGCTGTTGAACAAATCACGGCCCGAGATAATCGTCGCCCCCTGAGAATGTGAGTACAAATCCAAGAGTCGGAAGTCGTATGCCGGCAATGGCGAGCGGCTGTCGGATACGACTACAGTGACGGGGTGCGAATCGAAATCACTCAGCGCGAACGGCCCTGGATTGAACGACGCATCTCGGTAGATCGCATTCGCCAGGAGTCTGTCCCAGACCGCTGCAACCGAATCCTTGAGTGTCAGCGAGGATGGGCCACTTGCCGTGTAATCAATAATCTGCGGCGCTCCATCGAATGTAAAGGCCACACTCTGAACAACTTCGCTCGGGTAACTTTCATTGTCCAGGCTTGAGACTGCAGTGACGCGATATTCGTAGACTGTGGCTCCAGCAACACCATCATCGACAAATGCAGTGTCAACCTCAGTGCCGCGACGAAGCTCCCAGATTCCATTCTCTTCGCGTCGATAAACGCGGTATCCGATCACGCCCGTCTCCGCGTTCTCCAGCCATGTGAGCGTGATGCGCTGAGCGCTGGCATCCGCGTACGGTTTCGTTGGCGCCTTGGGGCGGTCGAGCAACAGACTGTCTTCAGCCGAAGGCGGATTTGCCGAACCCTCGGCGCCTACGCACGAGACTGAGTAGTAGTAAGTCTCCGAGCGATCGAGTCCGGTATCGACCAGAGTGGTTTCACCCTCCACAATGAAGCTCTTCTCGAGGTGCCGAAGCTCCCCAACGCGTCGCTTGCGCCACACGCGATAGTGGCGCAAGCGCTCTGTGGATCGCTGGCTCCATGTCAATGTTCCTGACGTGTCATCCCAGCTCGTGACGACGACTCGCTCAGGCGGACCGATTGGTACCAACGCAAACGCGCTGTCCCACGCGTCGCGTAGGTCACCCAGCAACTGCACGAGGTAGTCCGTCCCCAATCCTGAGAGATAGGCATCAGGATTGTCGGCATCGAACGTATTCCCAAAGTGCGATGGTTGTGTGTGTCCATAAGGCGCTACGCACCACACCCAGTGCAGGACGACGGAATCCCCAACGGCTAAGGAGATTGGGCCGACAGAGTGCAGGAATCGAATCTCATACCCATCGGCCAACTCTCGCGCAATCGAGTCCACGGCCGGTGGCATCCAACCGTCCGCCGTCTGATCAACCGCGGCATAGGGCTGGGCATAGTCCAATTCCTGATTCGAGAGCAGTCGATAACGATACGTGTCAGTAACCTCATATCCCCGTCCGCCAAAGATGTTGGTGTCGCCCGGAAACTTCTGCGGCCCCCAATCCCACGCCTTTCGAAGCGATGGCACCCACCAGTTGTAAGATTCTCCCGGCAATGCAGGCGTGCCGCCCAGATACATCGACCCGAATGCGCGTTTCGGCGATTGGCTGTCAAATTGACTGGTCGAATCCGGATCGCCGTCGTTGTCCATCGCCCAAGCCGCTGAAATGGTTGTCTCGCGTCCGGAGTTGTTGACCGTATGACGTACGTGTCCAGTGATATCATCCAACCAATACGCGTCGATGTCCTCATGCCCAATGTCAGGATCCACGAGCCAGCCAACCCAGGCATTCTCGATTGGTTGCGATCCGACATTCACTACCGTCAGCTCCATGAAGAGCGCGCTATTGTATGTCAGCGCGTCGAACGTGTACGTCTTCTGGCGAATGCGCACAGGGAGTGAACGGTGAGGGCCATCGTATGGATCATCACGAACTGTTTCCGGATCGGTCGTGGTGTCGCCGAAATTGAATGTCCACTCGTCATCGCCGAGCGAGTCGGAGAACTGACCAGGCGCATACGAGTCGGCATAAAGTTCATGCGCCTGACCAAACCCAAGTGATCCACTCGACACCAGCGTGTCGCCGCCGACAACCCCGCCGATCCACAGCCCGGCTTCATACAGATACTCGATGTTCGAATTGACCGGAGACTCCATAACCGGGACCAACGCCCCGCTCGAATCGACCAGTCGATTGCGCACAGTGCCGAAGTACCCGTAGTTCGTCGCAGTGGTCCGCAGATACCCGTTGTCATGAGTCTGCAAGACGATATTAGTGTCAAATCCCGCAACCCCGGCGGCCATGCCGGTGGACTGCTCGGTCCGTCCCCAACAAGGCACAGCCGCGAGCGTGATTAGTGATGTGAGGAGGAGTCGTTTCAGCATGATCCAAACCTATTACCCACCAGACCAATCTATCATCCCAGGCGCCCTTCTCCAAACGCCGCCCTGTGGCCAGGGAATTTTGAGATCATTTGGAGGGCGAGCGTACCGCGAGCCTGCTCGTATCGCGCGACCCAGGAAGAGCGGGCTCGCGACCTACCGCGTTGCAACGATAAAGCCCCCTGTCGTTGCGAGGAGCGCTCTTTGCGACGAAGCAATCCCCTCACTTGGAAACCACGGCTTGAAAAGTGATTGCCCCACCCCACCTCAATAACCCACATTCTCCCCATGTATTCCCACAGCCGCATGTCGACTTTTGAGAACTGCCCGCGCAAATTCGCCTTTCGCTATGTCGAACAGGTGAAAGTGGCGCAAGAGACCACCGCCGAGGCGTTCATGGGCTCCATGGTTCATGATACGCTTGAACACCTCTATAAAATGGTCGAGATGGAGCGCACCCCGAAGTGGGAGGAGCTAAATGCCTTCTACGAGGACATTTGGGGCAAGGGTTGGAACGAGAATATCCTGATCGTGCGCGAGCACCTTACAGGCGAGGACTACCGCAATGTCGGCCGTCGCTGCGTCGTTGACTACTTCAAAAAGTTCTATCCATTCCGTGATGCGCGTGTCCTCGGTCTGGAGGAGCGCCTCGTCTTCGATCTCGACCCATCGGGCAAATACAAGATTCAGGGATTTATCGACCGCCTGGCCGAACGGGAAGATGGCACCATCGAGATTCATGATTACAAGACCAATACACGGATGCGAACACAAGAAGAGGTCGACCGCGACCGTCAGCTCGCCCTCTACCAAATCGGCATCCAAAGCCGTCTCAACGATGTCAAGCACGTAAAGCTGATCTGGCATTACCTGCGGGCCAATCGTTCACTGGTGTCCACCCGCACGCCAGACGCTCTCGAGGAATTGCGCTTCGAGACCATGCGTGTGATCGACACAATCGAGGATGCCAAAGTCCGCGAAGAGTTCCCGCCGCACGAATCCATGCTCTGCGACTGGTGCGAATTCCGCGAACTCTGCCCGGCCAAACGTCACGCCGTCAGTATCGCCCAGATGACACCCCAGCAATTCGCCGCCGACGACGGCGTGAAACTCGCCGATCAATACGCTCAAGCCCGTCGACGTTTGGATCAGGCAGAAGAGAAAGTCGAAACGATCAAACTGCAGATTCAAGACTTCGCCGAGCAGATGGGATTCACCAAACTCATCGGCCACGGTTGCGCCGTCACAGTCTCAAAAAGCCCAATCTGGAAAATGCCCAGCATGGATGATCCGCAACGCAAGAACCTCGAAAGCATCGTCCGCGACTCCGGCCTCTGGGACCAAGTCTCCGACTTATCCAAATCCAAGCTAACCAAGACCATCGGCACCAAATCCTTCGATCCCCAATTCCGCGACCAAATCCAAAAATTCCTCAAACGCGACATCACGACGACAGTCCGCCTCTCCATCAAAGAAGCCAACTCGATCGATGACGGCCCCGATCCGGGGTGAATGTCGCCCGAACGGATGTTACGCTGTGACCGAATTCGCTCTTTCGCCCCGAAGGGGCAACAACATGACAGCCCAGGGCAAGGCCCTGGGTCAGATAACGCAAAGAGACCATAAGCCCTGAAAGGGCGATACAAGGACCCCCCCCATGTCCCAATCCCTCGCGAACAACTTGATCCACCTCATATTCTCAACTAAAAACCGTGAACCACTTCTCCTCCTTGAGATTCGCCCCACACTGTTTGCATACCAATCCGGAATACTTAAGCAACTTGAAAGTCCCTCGCTCGTAATCGGCGGCGTCGCCGATCACGTTCATGTCCTGTTCTGCCTGTCGAACAATTATGCTCTATCAAAGGTCATTGAGGAACTCAAGAAGGCATCTTCAAAGTGGTTGAAGACCCAGGGGAATGTATTTCGCAACTTCTACTGGCAAGCGGGATATGGAGCGTTTTCGGTGAGCCAATCCAACGTCGAAGAAGTGAGACGATACATCGAGCAACAGGAAGAGCATCATCGCACAAAAACGTTTCAGGAAGAACTCGTCTCGTTCCTGAAAAAGCACGAAATGCAGTACAATGAAACCTACCTCTGGGATTGACCCGCAACGAGACAATCTGCATTCGGGAAACGCTACAAGCTTCGCCCCGAAGGGGCAGTGACATGACAGCCGAGGGCAACGCGGTGAGTCTCTTAACGTCACGATCTAGTCTTCGTCCCGAAGGGGCAATAACATGAAAGCCCAGGGCAACGCCCTGGGTAACAAAACACAAACGAATGAAGCCCTGTAAGGGCGAAACAATGTGGCGCGCGACCTGTACCGCCCTTACAGGGCTCAACACATTCCCATCCTGATACCCAGGGCGTTTCCCTGGGCTGTCAGGTGACGCCCTTTCAGGGCTCGCATTTGAATCGCCCCTCCAAACGACACAACGGCCCCGCTTCATGAAGCGGGGCCGCTGCTCTCACGGAGATTTGATCCTACTGCTTACGACTTATCCGAACCCTTCTTCGTGTCGGTGGCCAAGAGCTTCTTGTACTCATCTTTGTTCATGAGTAGCTCTTTGGCTTTGTTAATGTAGGCGTCATCCTTCAGTACAAATCCCTCGTAAAATCCGCGCTCGCCGAAGACCTTGTTCAGCATCGAACGCTCGATCTCGCGTTTGATCGTCTTTGCGCTCTCGT
>JBKKDE010000403.1:0-10196 GCA_046708665.1 Candidatus Zixiibacteriota bacterium
CGCGGCGGGCGCATGAAGATCGAGCGCGACCATTGCGAAGTCACGGCCGGGGTCCGCCATGGTCTGACCCTTGGCTCCCCGATCGCATTCCAAATCACCAACAAAGATTGGGCCAACTGGCAATCGGCGATGTCTGTCACCGATGATCGCCCGGATCCATCAAGCGAACGCGAAGCGCAGTTGTCCCAGCCGCGAACAGTTCCGCGCCCCGGCCATGCCGATCTTTCTGGTGCGCAAAAACATCACTTCGCCGACTTGCGCAATGTCCTCGAACGCGCCTCCGCGCGAGAGACTGCCGTGCGGGTCGCAGCAGGGGCGTTCGCGAAAATGTTTCTCTCCGAATTCGGCGTCGAAACCGCCTGCCACGTCCGGCGTATCGGTGGCGCGCAGGCGCCAGATCGACCGTGGACAGTCGCAGAAATTCGTGTGAAGACTGCCGACTCCGATGTCCGTTGTGTCGATCCCGATGCTGCCGAGGCCATGCGCGAGGCAATCAAGCATGCTGCCGCATCGGCGGACACTCTGGGAGGTGTGGTCGAAGTCGTCGCGACAGGACTGATCCCCGGCATCGGCGACCACACGCAGTGGGACTCCAAGCTTGATGGCATCTTCGCACGGGCGTTGATGTCTGTTCACTCGATTAAGGCCGTCGAGATTGGTGATGGGATCGCACAAGCCGGTCGTCGCGGCTCCACCGTGCACGACGAAATCCTCTTCGACGCCGCCCGCACTCCGGGGCAATCGGGCTTTCATCGTTCCAGCAACCGTGCCGGTGGGCTAGAGGGTGGCGTCACCAACGGTGAGGACATTGTCCTGCGCGCCTATGCCAAACCCATCTCGACGTTGAACAAGCCGCTCCAGTCGGTGGACATTCACAGCAAGGCCGCCGCCGCTGCATTTGTCGAGCGTTCCGATATTTGCAGTGTCCCGGCAGCAGCCATCGTTTGCGAAGCGATGGTGGCCCTGGTTCTCGCCGATGCCTATCTCTCAGCCTTCGGGTCCGGTGCCTTGGGCGACATTCTTGCAAGGTTCCGTCTTTACAAATCGGGCATGGATGATTTCCATGTATGATTGCCTGATGTACACGTAGTGGATGTTTTGGCACTGCTTCTTTAGCGTTGTGAACAGCAAGGAAGGGTCAGCGATGAGAGAACGTCTTTTCGAAACCATGTTGGTCGGCAATCAGCCCAAGATATTCGATGATCCATCGCGCTCGTTGAATCTGCGAATGGCGCGCAACCGTCTCGATAAGGGTGCGATCACCGCCGATGCCTTCGAGAGCGAATTGCGCAAGACGATCAAGGGCACCATTGACGATCAAATCGCTGCCGGGATGGACCGTGTCACCGACGGTCGCATTCGTTGGGATGATCCGGTCACGCCATTTGCCGCAGCGCACGATGGCTTCACGATCGGTGGCCTGATTCGCTACTTCGATAACAACGTCTATTACCGGCGTCCGATCATCGATGGGCCGATTCGCTTCGTGCGCTCGGCGGTGCTCGATGACTACCGATTGGCATCCGGGCTGACTGACAAGCCGGTGATGCCCTCAGTGTGCGGACCGTTTTCGTTGGCGAAGTTTTGCGTCGATCAAAGTTACAACGGATCACGCGCATTGTTTGAAGACAGCGCCCGCCTTGTCGGTGGCGAGCTTGAAGCGCTCGCTCAGGCCGGAGCGGAATGGGTCCAAATCGACGAGCCATTTCTGACGCAATCGCCCGACGAGATCGCACTGGCCGTCGATACCATTTCGACGGCAGTACGGCGCTGCGGTTTGAAGACTCTGGTCTACACCTACTTCGGCTCACTCGGTCCGATCGCCGATCGTGTTTGGGATCTGCCATGCGATGCGATTGGAGCCGATTGCGTCACCGCGCCGGGCAATCTCGAGATCTTGCTGCGGGGACCAAAGGCAGTCGGACGCGCCTTCGGGCTCTTTGATGCCCGCTCGACGCGCATGGAGAATCCCGGCACGATCACGCAACAGCTTGCAAAGATCGCCAAGTCCGGGGCCGTTGATTGGCCTAAGACTTGGATCACGCCATCGGCGGGACTGGAGTTCCTGCCATACAAAAATGCCGTATCGAAATTGCGACGGCTCGGTGAGGCAGTTCGCGAGTTCGAAGGTGTCCAAGCCGTTCAGACATTCTAACGGCCACAATCTGAAATCTCATTCGATGGGGTGCATTTCATGCTAGAGACGACAAGCGTAGGTTCATTTCCCAAACCCGACTACCTCGCCAAGGCGCGCACGGCACACAGCAAGGGAGACCTCGATACCAATGGGCTCTTGGCTCTCGAGGAACGCGCTACACGCGAGTGGATCAAGTTCCAGGAAGACATCGGCATAGATATCCTCGTCCACGGTGAGATGGAGCGCGGCGATATGACAACATTTTTCGCCGAACGACTCACCGGCTACGGTGTCTCGGGTCTCGTGCGCTCATATGGCAATCGCTACTACCGCAAACCGATCATTGAAGATGTGCTTGATCGCCCGAATGCGATGACCGTCGAGTTTTACAAATGGTCGCAAGCGTTGACGAAGAAGCCTGTGAAGGGAATGCTCACCGGGCCGTATACGATGTGCGATTGGTCATTCGATGAGCACTACGCCTCGAGGCGCGATGCCGTGCTCGCGCTCGCCGAGATCATCCACGATGAGGTCAAAGACCTTGAAGCCGCCGGCGCGAAGTACATCCAAATCGACGAGCCCGCCATCTCGACACGTCCCGAAGAGATTGATCTGGCCATTGAGGCCATGGAGATTGTGACCTCAGGAATCAAGGCCACAACCATCAGCCACATCTGCTACGGGGACTTTGCCAAGATTTATCCGCGCGTCTTGTCGTTGCCGGTCGATGTCCTTGATCTGGAGTTCGCCAATTCGCACATGACCAATCTTGAAATCTTCCGCAAGCCGAAGTTTACAAAGAAAGTCAGTGTCGGTGTACTCGATGTTCACTCGCATGTGATCGAGACCGTCAAGGAAGTGAAAGAGGCGATAATGAAATCGCTCACGGTTTTCGATCCCGAGCAGGTCTGGATCGATCCCGACTGCGGCCTCAAGACACGCACCCCGCAAGAAGCCATGGACAAGATGAAGGTCATGGTCGAGGCGACACAACAAGTGAAAAAAGAACTCGGGCTCGCGTAGGTCAGGAGCACTGTGCCTGCGGAGAGTGGATAACTAAAGATGTTCTTGGCGTAGGGCTCCTGACGTGCTGGCGGCGGCGGGAGTGTCAGGTACCCCGCGTACGACGGACGGACGAAGTTGAGGCAGCATGCAGTGCGGTTCTCCTACGTTGTTAGAGTGGTCCCAATTGGTCCTATATGTCCTATCACTCTTCGCCATTCCTCGACCGCATCGCCAGCGGCCCATTGCTCGCTGATGGCGGCATGGGCACGATGCTTTACAACCGCGGTATCTCGTTCGACCATTGCTTCGATGCGCTGAATCTGACGCACCGCGACACAGTGCTCGGCGTCCATCAGGATTACATCCGCGCCGGCGCGCAACTGATCGAGACAAACACCTTCGGCGGGAATCGCATACGGCTGGCGTTGCACAGTCTCGAAGACAACGTCCGCGACATCAACTATCACGGTGCCCGCATCGCCCGCGAAGCGCGCGACATAATGGGCGCCGATGTTCTTGTCGCCGGCTCGGTCGGCCCGCTCGGCAAGAATTTGGCGCCGCTGGGCGCAATCACAACTGACCAGGCAAAAAGCTACTTCGCCGAACAAGTTCAAGCGTTACTTGAAGGCGGTGTTGACCTGTTCATTGTTGAAACCATCTCAGATCCCTTGGAGATGAGCACGGCGGTAGCGGCGATCCGCGGACTGACCAAACTCCCGATCGTGGCACAAATGACATTTACCGAAGAGGGGATGACCCTCACGGGACGTTCGCCGGAAGAAATCGCCCTCTTGCTCAACGACATGCCAGTTGACCTGATTGGCGCGAATTGCTCCGTGGGCCCGCAGGGCATGCTCGAAGTCATCTCGCGCCTGGCCAAGGTCGCGAAGAAGCCATTGGCGGCAATGCCGAACGCGGGTATGCCACGTCTGGTCGATGGACGATTCGTCTATGCGTCGCATCCATCATATTTCGCCGGATTGGTCGGGCCATTTCTCGCACATGGGGTGCGCCTTTTGGGCGGATGCTGCGGGACAACGCCCGAACACATCACGGCCATGAAAGTAGTCCTTGATGTCTGGCGGCCGACATCCGCCGATGATCGGCCGGTGACTTTTGTCTCGACGCCGTTGCCCGAGCGTCAGACGCCAGGGGCACGTTCGGTTTCTTGCTCACGATTCGACGCCAATCTCGGGAAGAAGTTTCAGGTATCGGTCGAACTGGATCCGCCAAAGGGCAGCAATCCCGCGAAGGTGATCGAAGGGGCGCATCTGTGCAAGGCCGCCGGAGTCGATGCTGTGAATATCGGTGACTCGCCGATGGCGCGCGTACGCATGAGCGCCATCGCAACTGCGGCGCTGATCGAACGCGAAGTCGGGATCGACACTGTCCTGCACTTTACCTGCCGGGATCGCAACCTCATGGGCATTCAATCTGATCTCATCGGTGCTCATGCGCTCGGCATCCGCAATGTGCTCGCTATCACAGGCGACCCGCCATCAGTCGGCGACTATCCGCATGTCACTGGAGTCTTCGATGTCGACGCTATCGGGCTGACACGGATACTCGCTGGGCTGAATGACGGTAAGGATTTCGCCGGAGCGTCGATCGGTCATCCGACAAACTTTGCCATCGGAGTTGCGCTCAATCCTGTAGCAGAGGACTGGCCGCGCGAACTGGAACGATTCAAAGCGAAAGTCGAAGCCGGAGCGCATTTCGCGTTCACGCAACCGCTCTATCGGATCGAGCCGCTGGAGCGCGCACTTGATGCGATCAAGCGTATGAAGATTCCGGTCTTTCTCGGACTCCTGCCGCTCATGTCGTTTCGTCACGCCTGGTTCCTGCATAACGAAGTCCCCGGCATCGTCATTCCCGATGCCGATCTGGAGCGCATGAAGAAAGCAGGGGAGAAGGGTGCCGACGAGGGTGTAGCAATCTGCCGTGAACTGTTGGAGAAAACGCGGCCGTTAGTCAACGGCGTCTATCTCATGCCGTCATTCGGCCGCTACGAAACCTGCCTGAAAGTGATCGAGGGATACACGGACACGTCACCGAGCCCATACATGGACGACGTAATTCCGAATCACGTCAATTTGTGACGGTAGTTCCGACGTGCGTCATACGTGATACACTTCGCCTGACTTAACCTTGGACGCAATAGGTAACTGTTCCAGTGGCGCAGGCCTTCAGCCTGCGCGCTCGGGCTGAAAGCCCGAGCCACCTAGGAGCTACTCCGGAGATATGCGGTTCATGCCCTGCGGCCGTTCGGCTTTGCTTGAGCCCCTTCCAATTCCAACAACGCCCGCTTGAAATGCAACCCACCCGAAAACCCACCGATCCTCCCGCCTGAGGCGACAACCCTATGGCAGGGGACAATGATCGGGAATGGGTTCTTGCCCATCGCCTGGCCGACAGCACGTGCGCCGCCGGGTGAACCGGCACGCTCTGCGACTTCGCCGTAGGAGAGAGTCTTGCCGTAGGGGATCTTCGCGCAGACCTGCAAAGCCTTGCGAGTGAACCCGTTGACACGCGTCCAATCGACCGCGACCGGGAAGTCCTTGCGTTTTCCGGCAAAATATTCCGATAGCAGTTTCTGTGTCTTGGCGGTCGATTTGGGATCACTGACCATGGTTACGCCGTCATGGTACAATTCCTCGAGGAAGCGTTCTTTGCTCGTACCGAAACTGACCCGCCACAACCCACGCTTGCTCTCGGCGAACCAGACCTCGCCGCAGTCCTTCGTTTCGAAGTGGGAATAAGAGACTGTTTCCGGTACCGATGACTTGGCCACGTTATCCTCCGCCTGCCCGGCTGATGACTACCTAACAGCTGCACCCAATCCTATCACTTTTTCGTGTCAGCGGCTCAATACTCCGTAGTGGCGTAGAAGCTCGGATCAGATTAGCTTGAGTTCATATGGATTCCCTAATGAAGCGGGAACACGTGTTCCTCGTAGCGGTGTGGTTTTCCATCGCTGTTGTGTTCGTGCTCTTCGGCAAGTTGATTCTGCCGTTTATCGTGCCGATGGCATGGGCAGTTATCCTGGCGATCATGTGGAGCCCGGTTCATCGCACTCTATCGAAACGTGTCCGTCCGCCTGGGCTAGCGGCCGCGCTTTCGACCCTCGCAGTCGCGCTCGTGATCATTGCCCCAGCAACCTACATCAGCGTGCTACTGGTCCAAGAGGCCACTGGCGTTTACGAAAAGTTCTCTGCTGAGTCCGTGTCGGCAACTATGGATGAACTGGGAACGCGAATCGACCCAATCATCCGGTCGTGGGGCCAGAGACTTAGTGGATTTGTTGATCTCTCGTCTTGGGACTTCCGGACTATCGTCACACGCGTTGCCGGGAAGGCCAATGATTGGGCGGGCAAGTACGCCTCGTCTATGGCCACGAATATCGGTAAAGTGATACTGCAGTTCTTTCTCATGCTGGTCACGATCTACTACTTCTTCAAAGACGGCCAGGTCTTCAAGAAGGCGCTTACGGAATCAATTCCGTTGTCCAACAGCCGGTCCGATGAACTGATGGCACAGATAACAGGGGTCATCAAGTCAGCGATCTTCGGCTCGCTCGTTGTGGCGGCAATACAGGGCGCGATTGGGGGACTGCTCTTCGCAATTCTAGGTTTACCATCACCGATCCTGTGGGGCGGAGTTATGATGTTCTTCGCTTTGATTCCATTGCTCGGCGCCTTCGTCGTCTACATCCCGGCCGCGTTAGTCCTCTTCACCGATGGATCACCCGTCAAAGCCGGTATCTTGCTCGTTGTCGGTATCGGCGTTGTCTCTCAGATCGACAATATCCTGCGCCCACTGCTGATGGCCGGACGGACCAACCTCCATCCGCTGCTGCTATTCTTCTCGATTCTCGGCGGCGTGAGCGCTTTTGGTCCAGTCGGCTTGGTGGCCGGACCAGTCATCGCCGCATTATTTGTCGTGATTCTCGATGTCTACCGTAGTGAAGTCGGGGGTGCGGCAGCCGCAAAGCCGACGGGAAGTTCAGACAAGAATTAACGCTTCGCTCTCGTGAGCATTGTGTGCTACCCATGAAGTAATCGTTTCCACTAATCCAGCAAGTTCCTACAACACAATAGCATCGAGGCCCGGACCATCGTCTCGCCTCACCACGATTCTGGCATGGCCGTTGGCCCTTCCATGTGCGGACACACATTATCCCGTTCAGCTGACAAGCTACAGTCAAGCAGACGTTCAATCTTCCGATACCATAAGTGGGGTACGGTGTTGTGAGATTGGCACTTAGACGAGTGCCCTACGCCTCGTTTTCGAAGGGGGGAGCAAGTCGTGGAATTGTGTATCGAGAGTCATCACGCCATCGACGTCATCGCAATTACTGGTCGTCTCGACCTTGTCAGTTCGAGCGCGTTGAAAGACACGATTCGTCAACGTCTCTCCGAGCGTCGAATCAATCTCGTCCTCGATATGGGAAAGGTCACCTTCATCAATAGTTCCGGGTTGGGGGCGCTAATTTCGGCCCTGCGGGATGTGCGGCTTTGCAACGGGCGGGTCGTCTTGTGCCACATGGAGCCCTACATCGAGGAAATATTTACTCTCACCGGGCTAACGAAAGTCTTCGACTGCTATGGGACAGCAGCCGAATCACTCGAATCATTTGCCAATTCTCCCAGGCAGATGGCCGGTAAACACTAATTGCATCCATCCTATCGCGCTATGCCAAGCAAACCGAAGCTTCTCATCGTCGACGACGAACTCCTCATTCGCGACCTGCTCTACGACTTCTTCAAGAGCCGCGACTACGACATCACCGTGGCGGAGTCCGGACAAGGTGCTTTGACGCAGATGGAGGAGAGCCGCTTCGACACAATTATCCTCGACATGAAAATGCCGGACATGGATGGGCTCGAACTGGCGACGAAGATCCGTGCCGCCGATGACGATGTTCCGATCATCTTTATGACCGGGTATCCGTCGATGGAAACCGCGATCGAAGCATTACGCAAGCGCGCCGACGACTACTTTATCAAGCCGTTCAATCTGAAACAGATGAACCGCGCCGTCGAGTCGGCGCTCACACGATGCGGTTGTCCGATCCCACTGGCCAGCCCTGAGGCGACGTTGTGAGCAACGGGTGTTTGCCTCGGATTCTCGTCATCGATGACGAGATTTTCATTTGCAAACTACTGCAAGAGTTTTTCATCACGTCGGGCTTCGACGTCACTCTCGCCCACAGCGGCGCCAGCGGAATTGCCGAGATCCGTCATACGCAATTCGATGCTGTCCTCATCGACCTCAAGATGCCGGACAAAAATGGAACCGAAGTGCTGGCCGAGATTCGTGCCATCGATGCGACGCTGCCGGTGGTCATGATGACCGGCTACCCGACCACACGGGCCTCAATCGAAGCAAAGCGGTTGGGCGCACAAGATATTGTCATGAAGCCATTTCGTCTCAGCGTCCTGAAAGCGCGCATCGAACGGGCGATCAATTCGCGCGACGCGGCTCCACAGGGCGATGAACAACACACACCGGAGCAGCAGATTCAATCGGAGCTGCCCCGTCCCGAAACCGCCAGCACGGCACACTTCTAAGCCGCACCTATCAGTCCATACTGCAGTCTTTGGCATTGCGCCATCCGACCTCCGGGGTATATTGGCCCATGGTGAAAGTGGACGCGACCAAGTCAGACCATACAATCCTATCTGTGAGCGCAGAGGTTGTAGATTCACGGGCTATCGACGAAATGGCGGGGATCCGTGACACGCTGTTGGCTCTGGAGTCGCACCAGCGCCTGCTCGCGACAGAAGTGGCGCGGTTACGCGCCCTCTCGTCGTTGGGCGAGGGGGTAGCGACCATTGCGCATGAAATCCGCAATCCGCTCGGAGCCATCGCCGGATTCGCCGAGTTGTTGGCGCGACGATGCGAGGATCAGCCCGAGTTGCGAGGAATGTCCCAGAAGATTGCCAGCGCGGCGCAGAATCTGAACGCCATGGTGCAGCGCTTGCTCGAGCTTGCCCGTAACGCCCCGATGGATATTCGCCCGATTGAATGGCCGCGCTTCCTCGAATCGACAATTGACCAATTCGAAGAAAGCGCCCGCCAACGGGGTGCGCGCATCACATTGGTGCGCAGGTGGCCCGAGCGTCTCGGAGCTGGCCAGGCCGATGCCTTGTGTCTGCGTCAGGCAGTCTGGAATGTTTTGGAGAATGCGGAGCAGGCCAGTGCAGCGCACTGTGAAATTGAGATTGCCGGCGATGCCACACCGGACGGGCATCTGCTCCTCATTGTGGCCGACCGCGGATCCGGTGTTGACCCGGCCCTACTGCCGAATCTATTTACGCCATTCGTGACGACGCGCGAGCATGGCACGGGGTTGGGGCTGGCCACAGCCCGCAAGATTGTCGAAGCGCACGGCGGACGCATTACCATCCGCAACCGCGACGGCGGGGGAGCCGAAGTCGAGATCGCCATACCGGCTCCCGGGGCGCGCACGTTGCTTTTGTCTGCAGGAGATGTCCGCTAATGCCATCCAGCATTTTAGTCGTCGATGATGACGCCCTCGTCAACGACTTCCTCGTCACGACACTTCGTGAGGGGGCCTACGAGGTCGACAACGTCTACTCGGCTGAGGCGGCGCTCGATAAGATCGGCTCGCGCGATTATGACCTCGTGATTTCCGATGTCAAGATGCCGGGCATGGATGGGCTCTCGCTTTTGGAACGGTTGCAGACTCAGGCGCCCGATACATCCGTCGTGATCATGACTGGTTTCGGCGAAATTACGGATGCGGTGCGCGCGATGAAGGCCGGCGCATTCGAGTACTTGGTGAAACCCATCGGTGCGGATGCCACCGAGGCGGTTGTCGCGCGCGCGCTCGAGTTCCGGCGTCTGCGACTTGAAAACCGCATGTTGCGCGATGTCGTCGCGCGGCGCGTTACCGCCGAGATGATCGGGTCGTCCGGGCCGATGCAAAAAGTCAGCAACTTGATCGATTCGGTGGCAAACTCGCGCGCCAACATTCTCATTACCGGCGAATCCGGGACTGGCAAAGAGTTGGTTGCACGCGCCTTACATT
>JBKKDE010000404.1:0-2612 GCA_046708665.1 Candidatus Zixiibacteriota bacterium
GCACCACCCAGGCCGATGGCCATGCCGAAGAGAATGAACGCGGGCGTGAAGAAGTAGTCGCGGTCGCGTATCTCGAGATAGGCATCCTGTTTGGCCGCATTGTAGAGAGTGCCGTCGGCAAAGTTCATATACCAGATGAGACCAACCGTTGTGATCAGCAGCAGTGATAGGAAGAGAATTCCGGCGGCACGTCGCGCTCGCAGAAGCTGAAACACTCCGATCAAGCCGAGTCCGAAGATCGGGAAGAATGCGACATCGTTGAAACCGTATTGCCGGTCGAAGAATCCCCAAAAGCCCATGCGCGGATGCTGGCCGAGTTGATTCGACCACTGGCCGCGTCGCGTCATCGCGCGTTGAAACATCGACTCGTCGCCGTATTGCTTGCGTTCGAGAAATCCCCGGAACGATTGCCAGTCACTCGGATCATTTTCGTTGATCGCCGGATCAAGCTGCGATCGAATCGGGATGTAGGTGTGTGTGGAGTAACCCAGCAGTCCGGCAACAATCATGAAAAATGACAAGCGCCAGACCTTCGACCCCGCAACCCAAGGGAGCATCCCCACTGCCCAGAGCAATCCGCCAACAAGTAACGGCCACTCTTCGCCCTGCATGAATGCCCAGAGCCCAGCGCCGCCAAGCACGAGGAGAGTCCACGCCAATCCCTTCCATCCCCAATGCTTGTGTGCGCTCACGATGCCAGTCACGACCAGCAGGCCAGTGACGGACCAGAGGAAGGTGAGCAGACTGCCGGTGACGAGGAACAGCACAGCGCCTGTCAGCCAGAAGTGCCAGTCCCTCCGCAGTCGTGGCGACATGATGATGACAAAGAGGAATATCGGAGGCACGACGAGGAACACGGTCATGTGCACGCCGATCGAGAGGAATGCAATAAAGGCGATCAGGATCAGATACCTGTCCGATCCCGGCTCATCGCGCCTCGATGCCCAGATGACTGCCAGCCAGATCAGCGTCATCATGAGGAACATCGCGAGGCCATAGACTTCGGCTTCTACCGCACTGCTCCAGTTTGTCGATGCGAACGCAAACATCAACGCACCGGAGAACGATCCGGCATAGATCGACAGTCGTTCGCCCCAGCCGAAATTGGGATTGGGGTACTTGTCGGAATACCACCAAGTGATCAGTCGTGCGAGAACGAAGTACGCGATGGTCGCGGCGGCGGCGCTGGAGAGCGCCGACAATAGGTTGATTCGGTGTGCGGGGTCGGACACAAGCGGCAACAGCGCGAAGACACGCCCGATCAGGACATAGAGCGGCGTGCCCGGGGGATGGGGAATGCCCAGGATGTGTGCACAGGCGATGAACTCGCCGCAGTCCCAGAAGGAGACTGTCTGCGCGACAGTCGCAAGATAGATCCCCGACGTGATCAGCAGTACGAGCCCGCCAACGGCAGTGAGTATCGGGTCAACGAGGAAGCGTCGCATCTTGGAGATTGCTATTGTGCGGGCGGTGTCGTGGATGGGCCGGCTTTATCCGGCTCCATTTGCTTGTACACAGAATCGAGGACACCGTTGATGAAACTTCCCGATCCGGCCGCTCCAAAGTCCTGGGCGATTTCGATCGCTTCGTCGATGATTACCTTGGCCGGAGTCTCGGGGAAGAACCACAATTCGGCAATCGAGGCCCGGAGGATGTTCTTCTCGACGTAGCCAATTCGCGAAAAGTCCCAATTGGTGGCGCGGTCGCGGATTGTCTGATCAATCGTTTCGGCTTCTTCGACGGTCTTGAGAAACAGACGTTTCGCAAACGTAAGCGTGTCGGCATCGTAAGTGACGCGCCCCGACTGCACACGGAAAATCGACTCCGGCGCTTCGCCCGTGGAGTAGTGCGCATAGAGGCATCCCAGGACCAGTTCTCTTCCCTGTCGGCGTCGGCTCATAGAGTCATATCCCAAAACGGCCCCGATCTTCGGGGCCGTGGGATGGGCAAGGTACGGAGTCTGCCTTGGCTAAGCAACCACACGTCAACAAACGGAGATCATAGTTTCTGTCTCAGATTCGCCATCTCTATGGCCGTCAGCGCCGCATCCTCTCCCTTATCCCCTGCCGGGCCGCCCGTCCGGCTGACTGCCTGTTCGAGAGTATTTGCCGTGAGGACGCCGAACACGACCGGGATATCATGTTCGAGCGAGACTTGGGCGATGCCACGGCTGACTTCGTTGCAGATGTAGTCGAAGTGGGGAGTTTCGCCGCGGATGACGGCACCGAGGCAAATGATGGCGTTGTGTTTCTTGGATTTCGCGAGACGCTGCGCAGCTAAGGGAATTTCGAAGGCGCCGGGGACGTGGACGACGGTGATGTCTGAGTCGACCGCGTTTTTGGCGGTCAGTGTATCGAGGCAACTCGCGAGCAATTTGTCGGTGACCAGATTGTTGAAGCGCGAGACGACAATCGCGAATTTCAATCCTTTGGCGTTGTGGTCGGCGTGGATGTGAGTGGGCATTTGGACTGTCACCTATGGAAATCAGGCCCCTTGGGAGGGCGACGCTCCTGCGGAGCCGCCGCGGCAACAAGTGCGTAGTTGTCTGATATCGCAAGAGCTCCGGATGTCGATGTTTGAAGTAGGTGGCATTCGGGTACCCAACCTACAGC
>JBKKDE010000405.1:0-4835 GCA_046708665.1 Candidatus Zixiibacteriota bacterium
CACGTGGACTGAGCGTGGATCGCCTTGTAAAGCGACTGACTACCCGACTTGCCAAACTGGATGACCATCAGGAGAAACGAGTCGAGGAAATCGGTAAGGCACTCAAAGAGACTGAGCGTCAGTTGGCGAACCTTGTTCGTGCGGTGGCAGAGGGTGCCGACTTCGGGATGATCCACGACAGCATTCAATCCCTACAAAGCCGGAAGCGGGATTTGGAAGCTGAGAAGCGGGTAATGGCAGTGTCGATGGGTGAGGGTGAGGATATTCAGGCAGAGGCCGAGTCGGTGGTTACTCAACTCAAGGACTTCGCTTCGATCCTGTCGACCGGAAACCCGACACAGCGCAAGTCGATCATTCGCCGAATGGTCCCAAGGATCGACATTTCCAAGGCCGATCTGACCGCAACGGTCCACGTTTACCCGCTTGCCGTTTTAGCGGTGGGTAAGTCGGTGGCTGATTTAGATGTCGTGGGCGCTTTGGTTAATGCCGGAGGTCGGAATCGAACCGACACGGGGTTTAGGCCCCACTGGATTTTGAGTCCAGCGCGTCTACCAATTCCACCACTCCGGCAGTTGCTGCCTGACCTGGGCTTGACTTCGGCCAGGGCCGACAGAATAACCATCGACGCTTCTCAAGTCAACGGTGGCTCGAGAGCCGCGTCTACGAAGACCGATGATCGGTACGGGAGTTACCAGGGGGACGGACATTCTTGTCTGTCGTATCGTCAACAATTGAGGGCGCTCTTGGCCCTCGATTGGTGACGATAAAGCTCTTCCTCCGCTGCCGCAGCGTTGTAACCACGCCCGAATGGTCAAATGGCGGCCGGAGGAGCCGGGGTGAAATTGTAGGTGAGGCGAGCTGCTTCCCTAAGAGTTGGATTTGGCGCTATCGGAGTACGAATGCTTGAGCGGTGTTGATACCTCATCGCACATCGGTAACGACACCAGAAATGTCGAACCCGACGTGCTGGAGTTCTGCAATGTCAGACTGCCGCCATGAAATACCACGATCTTGCGCGCCAGTGCGAGCCCGAGCCCGGTGCCGGTGTCTTTGGTTGTGAAGAAGGGATGGAAGATGCGCGCGCGATTGTCGTCCGCAACCCCGCAACCACGATCCATAACCGACACCAGCCAACGCCCGTTGTCACCTCCGACATTCACTCCGCGAACGCCAACAGTGACATGCGCCCCGCGCGGCGATGCCTCGACGGCGTTCTGGATGAGGTTTACAAAGACTTGCTTCAACAGAAGTTCATCGCCATCGGCTTCAATCGCGCCCGCTTGGACAGTGATCGGATCGATCACCACTTCGCACTCAATTGCCTTCGGTTCTACCAAATTCACCGCACTCGCGAGACAGTCCACAAGATTGAGTGTGCTGCGCTCAGCTTGCAACGGTCTGGCAAAATCGAGAAAGCGCGTGATCATGTCCGACGTCTCATTCGTCTCCAGCAGCAGCCCTTGGGCCCAATCGCCAAGCTGTCCGTCCGCCGGTGCCGACTTCTGCAGGAGACGTCCATAGCCGAGTATCGCCGCCATCGAGTTGCGCAACTGATGCGCGAGCCCTGCGGCAAGTTCGCCGAGGTCGGCGAGCCGCTGGTTTTCTGCGACTTCGTCCTGAAGCTTCTTGATCGCGGTGAGATCGGTCATGAGTATGCTCAGGCCGACTGCGACATCGGTGTCACTCTTAATGCACGACGTGTTAATTCCCAGATAGATCGGCTCTGAGCCCTCACGTTCGACTCGGAGCTCGTGCCGCGAGTACGCCGACCCCAGCTTAAGACCCGCTTCGAACATATCGATCATGTTGTCTGGCAGCCCCGCCTCGCTGTAGTGACGTCCGATCATTGCCTCACCCGGCAACCGCAAGATGTGCTCGGCAGCGCGGTTGAATCTCAATATGTCCCCATTCTGGTCGAGAATGATCATGCCGGTGGTCATCGATGTGAGGATGTATTCATTGAACCGCTCGACATCGCGCGCGTGCCGTTCCGAGCTCAACGCCCGCTGCTCCATCACGCCGGCCTGCTTGCTCAGTTTCTGAACTAGTGTATCAAATGTCGCCATCACATACTCAGGATCCTTGTCGTTCCCGCCCGGCGCGGGAGGGACCACGCCGCTCTCGACCAACGCAGCGGCGCGATTACGCATATCGTGAAAGGGGAGAAGGACCGAACGGTAAAAGAGAAGCGTGAACAACATGAACGATGTCAGCACAACTCCACGCATATACAGCTCAATCCTCAACTGCCGCTTCAACGTTGCAATTACCGGCGTCGCGATCTGCAGACGCACATGTGTTGGATGACCGCCCCAGATGTCGCTGATGAGCAACACCTGGGAATCGTCTGACCCTTCAACCTCCGCCAGAGTGTGCGGGGCACGAACCGACGCAGAATCCCAGCCCGTTGCATGGGACTCGCGAGACTCAATCGTGCGGAAGTGCCACAATCCGCCAGCCGAATTTTTCAAAAACGCGACAATCGTCAAACGACGCAACCCATGGCCATCGACGATACTCCTCAGATCGACTTCGCCGTATCCGTCAACGCCGCTCTTCACCCACGTGTCACGCAGTATCGTCGACGCCTCGTTCAAGCGCCCATCCACACGGCGCTCCTCTTGATTGATCAGGCCGTTCAAGAGCAGCAACGGGGAGACCTGGCTCACGACAATCAGCGCGACAAGAAAGAAGAAAATCCCCTTCAGATTGCGCGAAAAGGGGGTGGCCCTCAGTGAAGGCGCGGGATTATATGATTGCGCGAAGTTCATTGGTCGTGTATCTGGACTAAGCGATTGTGCCCCATACTCTATGGTATCGGCACATCTGGAGCAGCGCTTATGCGACTCAAACGCCGTCTAAAACAGCTACTGGTCCTCCTGATCCTCGGCGTAGCCGCCTATTGGTTTCAGTCGAAACGCTCTACGCCAATCCCCGGCGACGAAATCACCGTAGTCGGCGTTGTTGACGGCGATACTGTGGAGCTGGAGGACGGTCGTACTGTCCGTTTGATCGGCATCGACACACCGGAACGCGGCGACTTGTACTACGACTCCGCATCGGCGTTGACCGAACGTCTGCTACTGCGTAAGAGTGTGCGACTCGAATTCGACAGCGACAAGGTCGATCGCTACGGCCGTACACTCGCATTCATCTGGGTCGATGACGAACTATCCAATCTCGAGATCGTCAGAGAGGGGTGGGCATGGTGTTACTTCTTCGAGGGAAATCTGCGCCACTCGCGCGAGTTCCTACTCGCACAACACGAAGCCATGGAGGAGAAAGCGGGCCTGTGGAAGAATCCGCCCACGGAGACAGCCGACTACTACCGGGCGTCATTCAAGTCGTACCGATTCCATCGCCCCGACTGCAACAGCATGGACAAAGTCGATCCAGAACTCGAGGCCGTGTATCACTCAAAGGATTCGGCGTTCTATGACGGATATTCGCCGTGCAGTCGGTGTTTACCCTGAGCGCAACCGAAGGGCTTACCCCGCGCCGACCGAAGTCACAGATTCCAAAGCGCCTCGAGAGGCGCGTCTACGATTCACAAACAACAGCGACCGTAGACGCGGCTCTTGAGCCGCCTGTCAAATCTTCCGTAACCCCCTTGACCACCCCCCAATTTTCGGCGTACATAGCGTGACATAGGGCCTTCGGGGCGAGGTGAGATTCCTCGACCGGCGGTATAGTCCGCGACCCGTCCCTGCACCACCCATATCGGGACGGTTGAGCCGGTGAAACTCCGGCACCGACGGTTAGACCTCTCGGTCACGAGAGGTCAATCCTGAGCGAAGCGAAGGATTAGACGTGACTACGCTCAGGACGACAGTCCGGATGGGAGAAGGCAGCGCCAGATCGTCATGGCGTAATACGTTGTAATGCAATGCCTTGTTGCGGCATTTGAAATTGTCGCTTAAAGTCATACCATTGCTGCGTTCCAGCCCCGCTTGCCTTTGAGTGTGACGGGATTGGAACGCAGTTTTCGTTTTGGGATTGTATACATGACAATGGATCAACAAGCCATCGATCGCCATTGGATGTCCGAGGCCATCGCCTTGGCCGAAAAAGGCGCGGGACGCACCAGCCCCAATCCAATGGTCGGCGCGATTGTCGTGAAGAACGGTGTCGAAGTCGGACGCGGCTACCACCAACGCGCCGGCGGTCCGCACGCCGAAGTGATCGCGCTTGAGCAAGCCGGCGAACGCGCCAAGGGCGCAACCCTCTACGTCAACCTCGAGCCGTGTTCGCATTTCGGCAAGACACCGCCCTGCGTGAAGGCAATTCTCGATGCCGGTGTCGCCACAGTTGTCTGCGCGATGGAAGATCCCAATCCGTTGGTGAATGGCGCCGGAGCGCGTCACTTGCGCACACAAGGTGTCGGCGTACGTGTCGGCGAATTGCGACGCTCGGCGATGCGTCAGAATGAAGCGCACATCAAGTTTTCGCTCACAGGCATGCCCTTGGTCACTCTCAAGATCGCGCAAACGCTTGATGGCAAGATCGCCACAAGCGGCGGACGACGCGAACAAGTCACCGGCCCCGAGGCCCAGAAGTTTGTGCACTCACTGCGCGCGCGGTATGATGCAACACTCGTCGGACGTAACACAGTAATGCTTGATGATCCAGCGCTCACAGTGCGCGACGTCAAAGGACGCGATCCACTACGCATCATCCTCGACTCGTGGGGAAAGATTCCAATCGGTGCGAAAGTGTACAAAGAGAACACAGACAAGAAGACAGTGCGGGTGGGCCTGATCATGGGCAAGCGCCCCGCGACCGCGCCGCACCCCGACTGCTTCGATTGGTATCTCAATCACGATGACCGTCATCAG
>JBKKDE010000406.1:0-4819 GCA_046708665.1 Candidatus Zixiibacteriota bacterium
GGCGAAGAACCGAGTCGAGTTTCATTCGAAGGCGACTTTGGAGTCGTTCAGCGGCAAGGCAAAGAACATCGCCGCCGAGTTCGAAATCGACCCAGCGAGATTTGCCTCCACGAGGGGCAAAGTCACCGTCGATCTGAGAACGTTGGATACCGGTCTTGACCTGCGTAACAAGCACATGCGCGAGAATCACCTGCATACAGACTCGTTTCCCAGTGCCATTTTCGAGTTGGACAGTCTTGTGATGAAGACGGGGGCGGATTCGGGAGAGGATTCCGTGAGATTCCACGGTGCAATGACGATTCACGGCGTGTCGCGTCCGGTCGTTGCCGATGGGTTTGTGACGGGCCGAACCGGGGCGGAGTCGACAGGACCGCTTCGCATCGAGTCCAATTTCCGCCTGAAGATCACGGAGTTTGGCATACCCCGGCCCGAGTTTCTGTTTCTCAAGCTGGCTGAGGAAGTCAAGATTGTCGTTGATCTCACATTGGAACCGACGGGCGAATAGGATCCCGGACGGCCTTCAATTGTAAGAGGCTGCATTGAGGCGGGGCAACCCGCCTTGATCGTTATGGGGATTCGGGTTATCCTATACTGTCCCTGAGTAAACACGTTGCCCAGATGCCAGATCATGAGCCCGCTGACACCGAAACATCCTATGAGATGGGAAAGCGCCTGTTCCTGGAGGGAATGCACGAGTTCAGCTCCGGAGGATACTTCGAGGCCCACGATCTGTGGGAAGAATTCTGGCAGGAGTTGCGGGGGCCCGATAGAGTATTCGTGCAGGCCTTGATCCATTTGGCGGTTGGCACTTATCACCACGAGAATGGAAACGTTAATGGGGCCCATAGCCAGTTGGGCAAGGCGGCAACGAAGTTGGCGAAGTACCCTCCAGGACATTGGGGAGTTACAACCGACGACTGGCTGACGTGGATTGGAAATGTGCTCGCCAATCGTGAGGCATCAAGACCAGACACTGGATTGCAATTCGACATCGATAAATTTCCGGCGCACTTTCCGATGGCGCCACGATAAGAACGCGTAGGAGGATGATCGCACCATGATACTGTTCCAACGGCTAACGATTCTCTGTGTTTTGTTGTTGCTTGGATGCAGCAGTGAAAGCAAAGTAAAGGAGAAAATTGCTCAAATTCGTGTCTGGGAAGATCAGGGCTGGACGGCCAATGGTCGCCTGACCAATTACCTCTCGGACAAAAGCGAGGCCGTTCGCGAACGCGCGGTACTGGCGTTGGGACGAGTCAATGACACGCTCGCGCTCGATTCGCTGCGTCGCGTACTCCTATCCGACCCCAGCCCAAAAGTCCGCGGTGGAGCAGCATTTGCGCTCTCGATTTGGACTTGGAAAGTCGGCAAAGCCACGCTTCTGGAAGCTCTACCCAAGGAGAACGATCCCGAAGCGCTTGTTGCAATACTGCTGGGGCTAGCCAAGACCTATGCGCGCGAGGAATATGCTCAGTACATATCGTACGTGCGTCATGCAGATCCTCGTGTGCGCGCACAGACAGTCCAGACACTTGACATGGTCAATCGGCGCGAGGTTGCGGATTCCATTTTGTTTTTGCTCGATGATCCCGACAAGGGAGTGCGCGACATCACGTTGCTTGCACTGTCGCGAATGTCCTCGGAGCGAGCCGCGAAAGAAGGACTTCGATTTATCAACGACCCCGATCCGACAACGCGTGCCCTGGCATACCGGTTGGTCGGATCGACGCGTTTCCCCGAGCGCAACGATGCGATTATCGCTGGATTCCGTGACCCCGACGATCTGGTCCGTTGTGCCGTCGCGGATGCGGCGCTCATGATGCGCGACACAAGTGTTATCAATGCCATCCTTCCCACGTTGGCGAGCGACCCCAGCGTGCCATTTATCCAACGCACTTTGCGCGCTCTTGCCGAGCACATTCACGCGCACCCGCGGGATCACGTGCTGCCACTGTTACGTTTGCACGCCGATCCAACGGTGCGGGCGATGGCTGTCGGTGCACTCGCGAACCGTCGTGACATACCGTGCTGGGCGGAAATCGCCGAGGCAGAGGATGATCCCGATTGGCGTGTCCGGCTTGCAATCTTCGATGCGATCGATAAAGTTGCCAAGTTCCTACCTCCGGACTCCGCGATTATTCCGCCGCTGGTCAGACGGCTCCTCGACGATCCGTCGCCACGCGTTCGCGCGCGTGCCCTGCAGACGCATGTGTCGTATGGTTTTCCGGAATGGGACATCCAGCTCGCCCGTCTGTATAACGACTCGAGTGACTTTGTTGTCGGAATGGCGGTTCAACTCATCGGGACGATGCATTACAATCTGTATGTCGATTCACTCTACCAACTGTATCTGAAGCATTCTGACAATCCGAACCCAGATCTCAAATGGGCACTCATGGCGGCATCAGCAAATATGCTCCCTGGGATCCAGATCGATTCACTCAGGCAGGACATGATTAATTGGGGAATGGCCGATCCGAACCGGCTTGTACGGTGGTACACAATCGCGGTTGCCTACAAATTCAAGCAGGATCGACGGGACGAGCTGGGGACCTATCTGACCGACCTGACCGTTGATAATATCGACAGTCTCCTGCCTGCATACGCGACGCCACCATTGGCCCGAATTGAAACCACCCGTGGCACTCTGATGCTTGAACTCGATGCGCGGGCCGCGCCGCGCACGGTGAGGCAGTTCATCGCCAATGCAAAAGCCGGCATCTATGATGGAACACCTCTCAACGATCTTCAGGGTGGTCAAATGATAGTCCTCGGAGATCGTTACGGTGATGAGTCCAGTCTGCCACCGGCCAACGTACGCGACGAGTTCTCGCCACTGCGGGTCGAGGCCGGCGCTGTCATGTGGTCGCTGGTGTCCCGCGATTCCGGTCGCGGTAACTTTATGATCGCACTGACACGGCTTCCGTACCAGGACTTGCGGTATCCGGTTTTTGCCCAGGTGCGCGAAGGACTTGATGTGGCCCGGCGGCTAACGTTGGCGGATACGATACTGCGTGTGCAAATCCTCGATCAGAGCGTGTCTTGAACAGATGCACGGTGTTTGTTCTCGCGGTAACGGGCATACTCATGGTGTGTGGTGGCTCAGTGTGCGCACACACCATCACCGTGGACAGTGTCGTGAGAGCCGCACAGCGCGTTCTCGTTGAGTGCGATTCCCAGATTTTCGAAATCACATTCCTGACGACTGTTCATGAACGTGAGTTGCGCGATGACGGTTCGATAAAGAATGAGAAGACATTTCGCGTAAGGCACTTTATTCGCGACCGCGAGCCACGCGAAATTCTTGAGGCCATGTGGGTCAACGATGAGCCGGTCGCGGCGGATCGACTCGCTGAAGAGCGGGCCAAGAGAGAAAAAGAACACCGGCATCGTCGGTCCAAGACTCGCGATGGGCAGGTGCGTGACGAAGACGAGGTCAGCCGCTCATTGTCGATGCTTCTGCCATTTCTGCCGCAACATTGCGCCAACTACGAGTTTCCCGAAATGGTCGCGGATACCATCAACGGAATCCCGTGTTGGCGGGTTACCGTCAACCCGCTGATGGACGATGACAAGCTTGTCAAGGGCAAGCTGTGGGTTGAGCAGGAGACCTACCGCGCGGTTCTTGAGGAGTACGACATTGCCAATCCCCCGGGGCCGCCTAAAGCGTCACAATTGCGGCTTGAGCATGTACCACTGCTGGATGCGTGCGCCGTTCCCACTCATATACGAATACGCGGGAAGGGTAAGGCATTTCTGATCATCGCATTCAATTTTGAGGTAGAGATGTTTCTCGATTCTGTACAGGTCAATCCCGGGCTTCCGGATTCGTTGTTCGTCACGCCTGTGAAGTAGCGAAGCTTGCCGTCCGACGACATGACAACTGCAACCGTCGATACGCCTCAGGCCGCCAACTTGACCATCGAAAAAGAGATCGCGCTTGTGAAGCAATTGCGCGTGCTCGGCGGGGCGATCGTTGCCTACTCCGGCGGAGTTGACTCTACCTATCTCTCATCAATCGCTGACGAGGCATTGGGCGAGCGAGCATTGATCGTTACGGCGCAATCGCCGTCGATGGCCGAAGGAGAGTTCGTGTTTGCCTCGACACTTGCCAAGGAACGAGGCTGGAACTTCAAAGTCGTGAGGACCGCTGAAGCCGATGACCCGCGATGGCTTGTGAACGATGCCAATCGTTGCTACTTCTGTAAAACAGAACTCTTCACCGTCCTGGGGAGTCTAGCCCGAGTTGAAAGCATAAGTCACATTCTGTATGGCGCGATACCGGAAGACCTCGGTGATGTCCGTCCAGGACTAAGGGCAGCCGCAGAGCATAGAGCACTGGCGCCATTGATTGACGTCGGGTTGACCAAGCCCGAGATTCGCGAGCTATCACGTCGGCGTGGCCTCCCGTCATGGGAAAAACCGCAGGTGGCCTGTCTGGCTTCACGGTTCCCGACCGGAACCGCGATTACGCATGAGGGTCTACGACAGGTCGATCGCGCCGAAGCGGCATTGCTGGCATTGGGTTTTGTCGGGCATCGTGTGCGTCACCACGGCGAGTTGGCGCGCATCGAATTACAGCCCGGAGATTGGGCGAAGATCACAGTCGAACAGTTGCGCGGACGCATGGTCGAGCTGGTGAAAGCGTCTGGATACAAGCATGTGACCATCGACCTGGCGGGATACAAACCCGCCGGGCAAAATACGTAACTGAAACCTCCCCCTCTCGAATTGTGCATGAATATCACTTCCCTACTCCATGACGTGGCCTCAGGTAAGCTGAGTGTTGAGGACGCCGAACGGCGGTTGATCAAGCCGT
>JBKKDE010000407.1:0-8490 GCA_046708665.1 Candidatus Zixiibacteriota bacterium
GGATTGCTAACTGCAATGGAAGAAGTAGCACTTTCTTCGGGCTCGGCATGCAGTTCCGCCGAGATCGAGCCATCGCACGTGTTGAAGGCAATTGGGCTTTCCGATGAGCTGGCTTCTGGCTCAATTCGGTTTGGGCTCGGTCGCTGGACCACGGAGGACGACGTTGATTTCGTGGCTCGCCGGATCACGGAAGTCGTTGAGAGCCAGCGTCGTTTGCGTCCGCGGCACCCAGATGGCGCTCACTCCTCACCCATTAATTGATGGAACAATCAGGACCCAAAGTGGTTATATTGGCGCAGAAGCAATTGATGTTGTGAATTGAGCAGATTGGACTTACATGAGCGATATGACCTCTACCAAGCAATCACAGGAACTCCCCATAGTCGGGCAGCCCGCAGTCGTCGTCGATCTCACCGAGGCGGCCGTCAAGGAAGTTAAGCGTCGGCTCGAAGCCGAGGACATGAAGGGCCACTACCTCCGTGTCGGTGTCCAGGGCGGCGGATGCTCAGGGCTTATGTATCAACTGGCCTTTGATGACCAAGTCGGACAGTTCGACAAGATCTTCGATGTTCAAGGAGTCCCAGTCGTCGTCGACCTGAAAAGCGGACTCTACCTGCGCGGCGTCTTGATCGATTATGTTACCGCCATGGTCGGCGGAGGATTCAAGTTCAGCAACCCAAATGCCTCGAAATCCTGTGGTTGTGGCACGTCCTTCTCGGCGTAATCTCTCACACTACCGCGATGCCCCATTTCGATCTCGAGTCATTTGCGGAAAACGGTTTGCTCCGCGAGCAGTCCGTGCGAGAGGCGTTCGCAAGACACGATTGGGAGCAGTACCGCGACAAGACGGTGCACGTTCGTGGATGCGGGAATATTCTCGTTCCGACTTGGGCGTACCTGATGACTGCGGCGTATCTCTCACAGGTAGCTCGCCGTATCACATTCGGCGAGGAGCAGTCACCGACGCCCATCTTCAGCAGAGCCGAAAGCGCGCAGTCGGTAAAGACAAACACAGCGAAGTCATGACAATCAAATAGGAGTATTCACATAACAGCCGACGGACGCGCTCCGCATGCGCCCGATACCTTAACCAGATGCGGAGATTCAAGGAGGAAGAATGTTCAAGAAACTTACCCTGGCCACCCTGCTCGTCGCGGGACTCTCAGTTGCAGTCCACGCGGAGACCTACAAGATCGACCGCAGTCATTCAAGCGTTGGCTTTTCTGTCACCCATCTCGGCCTGAGCAAGGTCAAGGGATCCTTTGGTCAGTTCAGTGGCAACGTAGAGTTTGACGCTGCGGATATCTCGAAGTCGGCTGTCGACGTAACCATCGACGCCACCAGCATCAATACCCACTCCGAGGGACGTGACAAGCATCTCAAGAGCGGTGACTTTTTCGCGGCCGACAGCTTTCCCACGATCACATTCAAGTCCGTGTCAGTCACTCCGAAGGGACCGAAGAATTTTGATGTGACTGGTGACCTGACACTTCGCGGCGTGACCAAGCCGGTAACTCTGGCTGTGGAACTTGTTGGCACAATGGACGATCCCAACATGGGCAAGCGCGCTGGCTTCACAGCATCCGGCAAATTCAATCGCCAGGACTTCGGCGTAAACTGGAACAACACGCTTGATGCGGGCGGATTGGTCGTTAGCAACGACGTCGACATTCTGCTTGAGATCGAAACTGTCGTACCGAAAGAAAAGCCGGCCAACTAAGGCCTTACACATTCTGCTCTTTCAGACCCCCGCGGCAATTGCCGCGGGGGTTTTGCATTGCTAATGCCTGCGGCATAACTACATTTACCCCGAATTACTGTAGCCACGAGACTCTGACAATGACGCGACGATCCATTACGAAAGTAGCAGCGGTTGATCTCGGATCGAACAGTTTCCACTTGTTTGTAGCCCGCGTGATCGACAACCGACTGCATATTGTCGACCGGCTCAAACAACGCGTCCTGCTGGCCGCGGGACTCGACGCCCGAGGCAATTTATCGAAGGAAGCGCAAGATCGTGCGCTGGAGTGTCTCAGACAGTTCGGCCAGAGACTCGGGCATCTCCCTGATGAAAGCGTACGCGCCGTCGGCACCAACACACTCAGACGGGCACACAATGCCAAACTGTTCATCAAAAAAGCGCAACGCGCCCTCGGCCACCCGATTGGCGTGATCTCAGGGCGTGAGGAAGCGCGACTCATCTATCTCGGCGTCGCGCATAGCATCGCGGAAACAGTCGGACGCCGCCTGGTAATCGACATTGGCGGCGGCTCGACTGAGTGCATCGTCGGCAAGCAGTTCGAACCCCTCGCCGCCGACAGTCTTTACATGGGCTGCGTGTCCTACAGCCTGAACTTCTTCCGTGGCGGCCGCATCAGAAGTGAAAGCATGGAGAAGGCCGAGATTGCTGCCCGGCTGGAATTTGAGACGTTGGCATCACGCTACGCGGCACTTAAGTGGAAGGAGTGCGTTGGTTCCTCAGGAACGATTCTCGCGACTGAGCAAATCCTGAGGGCCAACGGTTGGTCGCGCCAGGGGATTACTCGTGACGGGCTCCTGAAACTTCGCAAAGCCGTAATCGAAGTCGGCAGTGTGAAGCGGCTCTCCGAGTTGCGTGGCATCTCGGAAGATCGCGCCCCGGTTTTTCCCGGCGGACTCGCCATTCTGAGCGCGGCATTCGATGCCTTTGACATTTCGCGAATGCAAACGTCGAGTGGAGCGTTGCGCGAAGGCCTTGTCTATGATCTGCTCGGACGAATCGGGCAGGAGGACGTTCGCGATAACACTACGCGACAGTTTGCGGAACGCTACCACGTCGATCTGGAGCAGGCCTCACGCGTCGAACGGACTGCGCTCGCATTCATGAAGGTAGCTGCGCCCGCGTGGGGCTTGGACACCGAACAGTCCAAGCGATTCCTGTCC
This sequence comes from Candidatus Zixiibacteriota bacterium, assembly GCA_046708665.1. Lineage (GTDB taxonomy): Bacteria > Zixibacteria > MSB-5A5 > WJJR01 > WJJR01 > JACQFV01. Next base: position 2,923 of record JBKKDE010000407.1, read on the forward strand.
TGGGCCAGCCGGCTTCTGGAGATCGGGTTGTCGATCTCGTACAACGGATACCACAAACATGGGGCGTACATCGTTGCACACGCCGACATGCCAGGATTCTCACAAGAGGATCAGCAGTTGTTGGCGGTACTCATTCATTCGCACAGACGCAAGATATCGGATACGCAGTTCCGCGAGCTGCCGGAAGACCACGAGTGGATGGCCAAATGCCTGAGCGTCCTACTTCGGGTCGCAGTGCGCCTGCACCGGGGACGTCGTCCGCGCGCCCTGCCGAACATGGCGCTCACCGTGAAGCGGAATCGAATGGAACTCAGGTTCCCAAGAGGGTGGCTCGGGAAGCATCCCCTCACACGCGCGGATCTTGACGACGAATCCTTGCGACTTCACGATGTGGGGTTCGAGCTGCTTGCGCGCTGAGACGCATGCTTGCGCAACAGGATCTGCTGAGCCGCTCGCGGCGCCTCGCCCAACGGTACGCACTTTTCGTAACGCCCGTCCGGCTGCAATATCCACGCTTCGACATTGTCATCGAGATACGCGAGCAATCCCTCATTCACAACTCGCTCCTGCAATGCCGGTCGCTCAATCGGGAAGCAGGTCTCAACGCGACGGTACAGATTGCGCGGCATCCAGTCGGCGCTCGAACAATATGTCAACCCTTTGCCTCCCGCATGGAAGTGGAAGACTCGGCTGTGCTCGAGAAACCGTCCTACGATTGACCGCACTCTGATGTTGTCTGAGATTCCGGGAATTCCCGGCCGCAAACAACACACACCGCGCACGATTAAGTCGATTGAAACACCGGCCTTCGATGCTACATACAAAGCATTGATGACACGCGTCTCGGAGAGCGCATTCATACGTGCGATGATGCGTGATGGCTTCCCCGCTCGGGCATTGACGGCCTCCTGCTCAATCATCTCGACCAGCGTCTTTTCGAGCGTGAACGGGGAGTGGAGAATCTTCCGAATGTTGTTGACCTTGCCCAGGCCCGTAAGCTGCATGAAGAGTTTGTGAACATCCTCGCCGAGGCTCTGATCACACGTTAACAGGCCAAAGTCGGTGTACTGCTGCGCGGTCTTGACATGATAATTTCCTGTGCCAAGGTGCACATAGTACCGCAGCTTGCCTGCCTCACGCCGCACAATCAGCAGCATCTTGGCGTGAGTCTTGTACCCCACGACTCCGTAGACAACATTCGCCCCGACCTCCTGAAGCCGGGTGGCCAAGTCAATATTCGCCGCTTCCTCGAATCGCGCCCGTAGCTCGACCACGGCAGTCACGTCTTTGCCCGCACGTGTGGCATCAATGAGCGCTTTCGCCATCTGCGATTGGCTGTCCGTACGATACAGAGTTTGCTTGATGGCCAAGACGTCAGGGTCAGCCGCCGCCTGTGTTACAAGTTCGACAACAGGGCGGAAACTTTGGTACGGATGGTGAAGCAGTATGTCACCCTGACGGATTAATTTGAAAATGTCCGGGCCCTTCTCCGGGTCGTAATCGGAACCCGGAATGAATGGGGGATACTTGAGATCCGCCCGCCCGACTTTGTCGTAAATGGCCGCGAGTCGGTTCAAGTTCACCGGACCATCTACCTGATACAGATCATCCCGTGTCAGTTCAAACTCCGACAGCAGAAAGTCAGCGATCTCATCCGGACAGTTCTCCGCCAACTCCAAGCGCACGGCGGCACCGTAGTTACGGCTACCCAGTTCCCCTTTGAGCGCGTCGAGCAGATCTTCGATGTCTTCCTCATCAACCCAGAGATCGCTGTTTCTCGTCACGCGGAACTGGTGACATCCAGTGACTGTCATGCCGGGGAACAATTCCCCCACTTGATCATGCACCACCGACGACAGCAATACAAAGTCACTCTGCCCACCGGCGAAGTCGGCAGGCACGGCAATCACGCGCGGCAAACTTCGCGGCACCTGCACAACCGCGAAACGGCTGCTTCGCCCGAATGCATCGACGCCTTCCAACGAAACGATGAAGTTCAAGCTCTTGTTCAGAATCCGGGGAAATGGATGCGCCGGGTCGAGCCCTTTCGGCGTCAGAACCGGAAAGACCTCCTGACGAAAAAACTCGCGGACCCAATCCTTCTGATGATCGTCCCATGAGCCGCGACGCAGCACACGAATCCCCACCTCTTGCAAGGCCGGTAGGAGTTCATCTTGCAGGATGCGGTATTGCTCGTCGACAAACTCATGCGCGACCGCACTGATTTGCTTGAGCGTATCCGGAAGCGACAGCCCATCCGGCTCCGGATGGGTGATACCGAGTGCCTGACGCTCCTTGCGGCCGGCAACGCGAATCTCGAAGAACTCGTCAAGGTTGGTGCTGCAAATCGTCAGAAAGCGAATGCGCTCCAAAAGCGGCGTCTCCGGGTCGCGCGATAGATGCAACACGCGTCGGTTAAACTCCAAAAAGCTCAACGCCGGGTTCAGGTAACTCGCCCGTGCTGGTGACTCGAGATCGGAAATCGCCAAATCCTCCCGGACATCCGTGGCCATGTTGTCAATCGTACTCAATCGATGCTCCATACTATAAGGTCGGACAGTTTGGGATTCGGTTCACTCGGGATCGGCGATTCAATCTTTTACTCATTTGCGCATTCGGACAAGATCATCAAGCCGGAGAAAGTCGCGCATGACCATTCCGCCTGGCCGGCGTGTCCCCTGCAGTATGGCCACGCCGCCTTTGTCGAATTCGAATCGCCCGCCAGCGTAGACATCATTGAACAACAACCACCCCATGAGCTCACCCAGCCAAGGCTGATGCCCAACCACACCAACCGAATTGCCCCTCAGAAGTTTCAATGTCTCCCGTGAGGGTGATTCTGCGAGTGTGAGCGTTGCTTCTGCCTCTCCGTCTACGAGCGGTGATAGAAAATTGGCCGTCGCGGCGGCGCGCAACCATGGACTGAAGAGCAATCGGTCGAATCGCACGCCCATTTCCTCAAGTGCCGATGAAGCCGCGCGAAACTGTTGCGCCCCCTTTGGCGTCAGTTGTCGTGCTTCTTCCGGAACCCCGGCACTGCGTGGCTCCGCCTCCGCGTGCCTGATTAAGTACAAATCCATCACTCCACCATTCCCCTGATATTGTCCTTTTCATCCACCCACAGTCCTAGAGCCAACGGAAGAGACAGTGCCAATTCGTTGTCGAGCTCGGCACGGTACCGCAGGGGAATTTGGTCAGGCGACAATTGGTCGATACAACGTAGAGCCGCCACCAAGTCATTGATGTTCCCGAGCATTTCCTGCAGCCTCTTTAGCGTTGCGGTCGATGCCCCAACGAGCTCGAGTCCATAGCGCAATCGCCTCAGCGCGCGACGCAACCGATGAAGCGATTCGAGATCGTGGCCGTTCCCCTCAGCTGTTTCACCCGCTTTGACGACGGCCTCCGAAATACGATGCAGCCGCTTCTTCGTCTCTGACAACTTGATCGGCCTGATGGAGGCAAGACCAACCATAAGCGCCGCAAGCCGGCCATCGTCACATGCATCCGCGAACTCGACTTGTGCCTTGTGCTTCAGGTTCATTAATGGCGACCGAAGTGTTCGTGGCAGCCCTGGCCGTTCCAACAAAGCGTCAATGTCGCGCACTGCCGATGCGCGCTGCCGCAACCAACGCAAGTCGTCCCGAAAAACGTGCCAGCCCCCGAGTATTAACCACGCATCAACATGCCGCGTGGCAACACGGACTTGGTGAACCCCGTCGGGATCGATTCCCGACCGTGCCACTTTGAGGTAACGCTTGAGGTGACGTAGCCAACGATCAATAGCGATAGTCTCTTCGACAGTCATTGGCCCTGCGCCGTTCTCATACCTACAATGTAGATTACGTCGGCCCGCGCAATGTTATGCCTGCATTAAATAGGAATTCCCAAGACACCAGATTCGGCAATAGTCGAATTGACATGATGATGTGCCGGAAGTATCTTCGCCGCCCCGCTCCGCGGCCAACCTGAGTCCACGATGGCTACGGGTCCGCTCTTGAGCGGGATTCTTGGGTCAGACATAACGGTTAACCTTAAATCGTACAAGGGGATCGGACGCATGGACATTAACGGCTACATGGCTATAATCATGGGCATCAGCTTAGCCACCCTCGTATTCGTTGTGTGGTTGGCGAAGCATGTCCTCAGGTTTGATACGGGTACTGCGGCGATGCGGGCCATTTCGGATGCCATTAAAGAAGGCGCCGAAGCGTTTATGCGCAGACAATATGGCACGATCGCCAAACTCTCCATCTTATTGGCCGCCATTATCTTCCTCCTCTACGGGTTTGTTCGCGATCATCATAGTTTTGATCCGGTTGATAGCAGCATGGCCATGGCTTGGTGGATAACTCTCTCATTTGTGTTAGGGGCTGTGTGCTCGGGCATTGCTGGCTTTGTCGGCATGTGGATTGCCATTCGCACAAACATTCGTACCGCCAGCGCCGCCACACGCTCTCTCAATGATGCGCTGCGTGTCGCATTGCGCGGCGGAGCCGTATCGGGCCTTCTAGTCGTAGCGATGAGCTTGCTTGGAGTGGGTGGACTCTTCTGGCTCGTCAAGGTGACGACCACCGTAGCAGAGACCAGCATTCCGCTGCTCATCGTTGGATACGGATTTGGCGCGTCGTTCGTCGCGCTGTTCGCCCAGCTTGGTGGCGGTATCTACACGAAGGCCGCTGACGTTGGCGCTGATCTTGTCGGCAAAGTTGAAGCAGGAATCCCGGAAGACGATCCCCGTAATCCCGCCGTTATCGCTGATCTCGTCGGTGACAACGTCGGTGACTGCGCCGGACGTGGCGCGGATTTGTTCGAATCGACCGCCGCCGAAAACATCGGCGCGATGATTCTTGGAGCGAGCATCGCCCTGACCGCCCAAAGAGCCGACATGGCATTTGCCGCAGGCGCGATCGGCGTGATGCTCTTCCCGCTCATCGCGCGCGCCTTTGGTATCATTGCATCGATCATCGGTATCATGCTGGTCAAAACCAACGAGACCGAGGATCCGATGAAGGCATTGAACCGCGGTTACATGATTGCCGTCGTCCTCGCCATGGTCGGTTTCGGATTCTCGACACGTTGGCTCTTGCACATCGAAGCCGCTCCCAATGCCTGGCTCTACTTCTTCGCCAGCGGACTTATCGGAGTGCTCACATCTGTCGCATTTGTCTGGATTACCCAGTACTACACCGAATACAAGTACCGCCCTGTGCGCGAAATCGCCGAGGCCTGCCAGACCGGCCCTGCGACAAACATCATCACTGGTATGGCCGTCGCGATGGAATGCACGGCGCTTCCCGTCATAACAATCTCGATCGCGATTTTATCGTCGTACTTCCTCGGTGAGCAGGCTCTGCCGGGCGGTGGGTTCTTCGGGACAGCCGTCGCAACAATGGGTATGCTTGCCACCGCGGCATACATTCTCGCGATGGACACCTTCGGACCGATTACCGACAACGCCGGCGGCATCATTGAGATGAGCCATCAGCCCGAAGAAATCCGCAAGAAGACAGACCGTCTTGATTCCGTTGGCAACACAACCAAAGCGCTCACCAAGGGCTACGCCATCGG
>JBKKDE010000408.1:0-8665 GCA_046708665.1 Candidatus Zixiibacteriota bacterium
TCCATGGCTTCCCATGTCAGAATGAAGGAATACCGCTGCGGACAGGCGCCCAGTGTCGTGTCGCTGTTGGAGAGCAACGTTACCACTGGAGCAGGATCACACAGGTCGGTCGCACCCGGCTTTTCCCACTCGGTCGGAAGGCTGTCGCACTCGTAGCGGACATCGTCGCAGGTCAACGCGGGTGGCGTGCTGTCAATGACGTGAATGTACTGGAAGCACGTGTCCGTGTTGTCGCAGTTATCAACCGCGACCCAAGTCACAACAATCGTGTCCGGTGCCGGGCAATCTGCGTATCCCCAACGCGGCTCGCCAAGCTGCGATACCGCAACCTGAGCATCACAGTTGTCGGTGGCCGGCGGCGGGATATAGAATGTCGGGATCGCCGTGCAGAGCACGGTGTCAGGATCCGCACAGGTAATCACCGGCGAGATCGTATCGACTATCTGCACCCGCTGGAAGCACGTGTCAGAGAGATTATTGCAATCATCGATCGTCCAGTACGCGATGATGAAGCGTTTGTCGCAGGGGAACACACCCGAGTCAGCCCAGACTCGCCAATTCACGATCATTGAATCGTCACAGTTGTCTGTCGCGCTTGGCGTCCCAAACGGATACTGCCCGATCGGCACCGACTTCAAGTCCGCCAACCCACCGGGCGGGATATCCTGACACGCGATGATCGTGTCGTTCGGGCAGGTCACGATCGGCTTGGTCGTGTCGCGCACGTACACAGTCTGAATGCACTCGCTTGTGTTCAGGCAATCGTCCGTTGCGCTCCAGCGCAGGAGGAATATCCTGTCGTTGATGCATTGGCCGAATGTCGAATCAAAGCTCAGCAATGTGATTCTCACGTTGCTGTCGCAATTGTCCGTTGCCGTTGGCTTGGGCCAGAGGGATGTATCCGGAACCGAACTGCATGAATAGGCAGTATCGGCCGGACAAGTAATCACCGGCGGCTTCTGGTCTATAATAGTGTAGAACGATTCGCAGGTATCGGCGTTGCCGCAGTCGTCAATAGCTTCCCAGGCGACAACTACGACATAATCGCACGGAGAAGTCGAGTCGACCACCCGGCGTCCGATCTCAGTCACTGTCGGATTCGGATCGCACAGGTCAACGGCTGTCGGCGGTGTGGTGATGATCGTGTCATCGCACGAGACACTGGTGCCCGTGGCACACTCGATCACCGGCGGCTGCGTGTCGCGGTGACGAATGTGCTGCAAGCAAGTATCCTTGTTGCCGCACCGGTCTGTGGCTTCCCAAGTCACGATGCGGAGGTAGCTGCCGATGCACGTGCTGTCGACGATCGTGTCACCGACCGCGATGACGTCCACCGGATAGCCGCAATTGTCGATTGCGCTCGGCGGCACCAAAATGATCTGGTTCGGGCATTCGATCGTGATTGTGTCCGGCGAACAGGTGATGACTGGAGCGGTCGTATCGATAATCATGACTGTCTGGAAACACGTGTCTGACACGTTGCCACAACGATCGGTCGCGAAGATCGCCACGCGATAACGGTAGTCGCATGGATACGTGCCGCTCGACGGCAACCACACATACCCAACCTCAGGGTCTGGATCGCAGTTGTCGGTGGCGGTGGGCAGGATCGGCGAGAATGACGACGGATCCTTGCTGCCAGGGAAGCACTCGAAGACGATCAGCGTGTCGCACTTGTCGAGCGTCGGCGCTGTGGTGTCTACGGTAATCACAACCTGCACACACGTATCGGCGTTGCCGCAGTTGTCGGTCGCGATCCACTGAATCGTCATGTACGAGCTGTCGATACAGACCGGGCCAATGGACGACGCCGGGAAGCGGTCCAGCTTCACTGTGTCATCGCAATTGTCCGTGACCGTTGGCTTTGGCAGGGAGTCGATCGGCAGAGTCTCATCGCACTCGATCCAGAGGGTGTCCGGACAGGTGATCACCGGCGCGGTGCGGTCAATCACGCTGACGAACTGCGTGTCCACGGACGCGTTGCCGCAAATGTCGGTGGCTGTCCAGATGATCGTGTATCGTGTCGAGCACGAGTCACCGGTCGAACCCATGGCCGAATCAAGGCGCGGATTCGGATCGCACTGATCGACGGCGGTGGGACGCGGGAATTCAACCGGCACGCTATCACAGTTGTATGTGACCAAATCGGGAACCGTCAGCACCGGCGGCGTGTCGTCGTAAACCTCCACCAACTGACGGCAGGTGTCGGCGTTGCCGCACTTGTCCACGGCTTCCCAGACGATGACCAGCGTGTACGCGTACGCGCAGGTCGAATCCTGCCGGTACCGATCGATCTCGGATACAGTCACCGAATTGCAGGCATCGGTCGCGGTCGGTGGATCGAATGATGTCGGGATTTCGTCGCACTCATACCGCGACGACACTGGGCACTCGATGACCGGCGCTGTCGTATCAATCACGGTGATGATTTGTGTGCAGGTGTCCCAATTGCCGCAGTTGTCCTCGGCACGATAGATTGCCTCGAACACAAAGTGGCACGAGTCATCGTCGAGGATGCGTCCAAACATGCCGAACAAAATCAACGAATCGTCGCAATTGTCCGTCGCCGTCGGTAAGCCGAACGGGAACGGATTGACCGCCGATCCCTTAAACGCGTTGCCCGGGATCACACTCTTCAAACCTTGTGGCAACGGGATCTCATCCGTGCACAGGAACGTCGTGTCCGGCGGACAGGTGATGTCCGGCGCCGTCGAGTCATAGACATGAATTACTTGCACGCAGGTGTCGGCGTTGTAGCAGTCATCACGCGCCACCCAACGAAGCAGCTTTGTGTAGTTTTGTGGACACAGGTTGGACGGAATCGATATCGAGTCGAGCAGAGTGACCACTGGGCTCTCATCGCAGTTGTCAGTGGCCGACGGTGCATCCCAGGACGCCGGAACGGACTCGCACGAGTACGCCGAGGTGTCCGGGCATACAATCACCGGATCGGTCGTATCGACAATCCCCACCGACTGGTAGCACGTGTCAGCATGACCACAGGTGTCGCTTGCAATGTAACGAATGCGCCAGCCGTAGGACTGCGGACATTGACCGGGGATCGAATCCCGGGTCATTGTGATCGTGGCCGGAGCGTAGCCATTGTCGACAACTGTCGGGGTACCGAAGTCGCCGATGCTGTCGCACTCAAAGGTCATGTTTGGCGGGCAGGTGACGACCGGAACTTCATCGATCACGACTGTCGCGCAGACGACGCGTGTACATGTCTCGCCGCACGAATCGAGGCACTCGATCGTCACAAAGTAAGAACCTGTCGCCGGGGCATTGAAACACCAGAGTCCATTGGCAAAAGTGCCAGGACCCGATCCGGCCACGAGCTGGCACGAATCGAGATTGCCATCCGGGTCGGTGGCAGCGGGGACTGACACACACACCATTCCAGGATCGCAGAGGAATATCGTTGTGTCACACGGTGCCGTCGGGCTGGCGCTGGCATTCAAACTCGGGCCGCAAATCGGCGGCTCATTGACGTTGATGGAAACCGTATACGAGCTGTAGCAGGAGTCGCAGAGACTCACGCACTGCACGACGAATGTAATGACCGTGTCCTTGGTCGCGTTCCACACCCACTGACCGTTTATCAGCTCACCAGCGCCCGATAACAGCGAACAGCCGGAGCCCGGTCCACCTGAAACCGGAAGGGTGAGCTGTCCCGGGTCACAGAGGAAAAAGGCGGTGTCACCACCGTCGGGAATGTTGCAGGGGATGAGTTCGCGTTCAGAGTATGCACGCTCGATATACAGATTGCACGAATCACCGCATGAGTCGATGCAGGTGATCCACGCCTTCGCCGTGTCGCCGGGAATCGCATTGTCGTTTTGCCATCCACCGGGAACGAGCTGACCGTCGCCATAGAGATAGCAGTCGATTTTGTTACTGTCGATGTCCGTCAGCGTCAACGAAACGAAATCGATTGGCGAAGACGGGTTGCACACCGGCGGCGCTAGCTCCGGACCGAACTCACAGGTCGGCGGGCTATTCTGGCAGATTGTCACCTGATGCGTGGACTGTGGCGCGTTGTACGGGCTGGCCACCGAGGTGATACTGTCGGAGGCCGTGAAGTAGAACTCGATTGAGTCCTTACCGCACGGAATGAAGGCCGCCGGAATTGTGTGACAGAATACATTTCCGGTTCGTGATGGTGTCACCTCGAGAAATGGACCACCGGGCTCATAGATTCGATAGAACAACTTCACAAGGAGCTTGTTGGCCGGTGTATCAGAATCCGTCACCGTCGCGCAGAGGTTGACTGGCTGGCCCCAACGACGGCAGGCCGGATCAACAGTGATGTCGATGACCGGCGGATTCGGCTCGCAGAACACAGTCGTGTCGCAGACGTAGCAGTCCGGCGTGCCGGTCTTGTCGCCATCCGCGTTGTCGCGGCAAATGACCAGCGTGTGGCAAGTGCCATCCTGAATCGTGTCAGGGCTGGTATAACAGATCAAGTAACGGCGGCAGAGACGTTCCTTGATCGCCAGGTAGATGCTTTCGAGCGTAGCACTGGTCGGGGCGTGGTAGTAACCTCCGCCTGAGCCCAACGCCAGTCCCTTCATGTAACGGACGTTGAAGTCTGTGCCGAGCGTGATCGAATAAATCGGCACCGACGAGGTCTTCGCGAAATTTACAATCAGGGTTGAGTCGTCGGCAAAATTGTTGTCGGCCAAGCCATCCGGTGGTGCGCTGCAATCTTGGCTTTCGTTTTCCAAACCATCAGTGAGAACGATGACCGCTTTGCTGCCAGTCAGGAGCTTGGTGATATCGACGCCCGCCCACGTGCCATCAAACGCGGCCGTACGGCCGTTGGCATTCAGGCCGGTGATAGCTGCCTTGATCAGAACCGTGTCCGAGGTAAAGTTCTGATTCACCGTGTAGCAGTCGCTGAACGACACAACCGCCATCTGGTCGTACTGATCCATCTGACGCATGAGGCCGAGAGCTGCGGTCTTGGCAGCCGTCATTTTTCCACCATCGTTCATACTGCCCGATTTGTCGATGACCAGACAGATCTTGGTGATGCATGAATCCAGAGTCTGTTGGACCACCGTGAACGAATCGATGACGATTCCATCTTGGCTCACGCAGAAGCTGTCGGAGTCAAGGTCGGGAACCGTGGTCCCGTTGTGCGTCACGGTCACATAGGTGCAGATCTGAGGGAACAGAGCGGGATCGATTGCCTCAACAAAGACAGTATCCCCCGTTCCTCCGCCGGCTTTGTCGTTGCTTGTGGCGGGAGGTGCTGCCTCCGACTTGTCTTCGTTTGTGAGTGGATAGTAAGGATCGTCGGCCGGCCCGATATATTCCTGTGCGAACACGGGGGCGACGAGGACGGCTGCCAGAACCAGAGCGAAACAACATCGCACTGCTGTCCCGGCGAGCGAACGGACGATCTCCAATTCGGACATCGTTGCAACCTCCAATTGAAAGTATGATTGTTTCATTTTATATCAGTTAAGGGAAAACGCAGATACCATAGACCCCGCGCCCGCATCGCCCCCGATGTGCATGACAAATTCGACTGGCATCTGAAATTCGGACAGTCCCCGATGTAAGTACCCCATAAGATATGTCAATTCTGGCGACTTTGCCAAGAGGGTTATTAAGATTCGCAGGAGAGCCAATGTGACACTTGGGTCGTATCGGGGCCCCAACATTGAGTCCTGCACAGCCCATGAGTTGCGCCGGAGGCATCGCGGGACTCGATTCGACTCCAGATCCCAAGCACGCACAGCGTTTCGAGACACTTGTGTCGATAGCCCCGTACGGTGCGTCAATCCTAACGTCCTCATGTTCAATTATTTGAAGGGGGGTTTACTGCTGTCTCCAGTCTGCGCCCGGTAGACAACACCCCGGCCCCAAGTTGACGGCCTAACCCCAAGCAGGATAGAGCTCTTACACGAAATTCCCCCTTGCTCAGACGAGGGCAACCTGGAGCGCTCAGCGTGCAACGTGCCGACTTTCGCAGTTCGTGGCTAAGTCGACCGGTTGTGGGAAGTTTTGCTTGATGTAGAGTGGCTAATTCGTTGGACGGTATAGTATAAACCTAACAGAAATCCAACGACCTCAAGCAGATGTCCCGTTCCGGCTGGCACGCTCGTCGGACCACTGACTCGGGCCGATCGATGGTCACCAAGCCGAAATTCGGCTCAGACGGCTCCCGGTGTTCTCCTCAACTCCGGGGCATGGGTCGGCCCCTCGCCAGTTTGCCGTCCCTCATACGCAAATCCTGATTTGTCGCGGTGCTCGGGAAATCGCCCGAACCACGACTTGCCGAATTGGAACCAAGTCGCCACGGAGGTTGGTGTTCGAAATAGAGTGCAGGTGTAATCAAAGTAAAGTCAGCTTCAAATGGTGTTCGCGACGGAGTTTGCAGTAACGGTCGCAGTTTGTACCCTTGACAAGTGCTGCTCTGAATCGTAACTGTATAGGCGGTGTTGCGGCGTCGCGACGTGGAGATTGCGGCGTACGTGCCCCGGTTTACTTCTTCAGTTCCAACGCAGGACAACGTACGGCACAACTGCTTTGCACGCCCGGCGTAGATCACAGGAGGGTGATCGTATGATGAAAGTCCGTGTATTATTGGTCGGATTGTTGGTCACGTGTGCGACAGCAACAGGATGGGCTGTCAACCTCGTTACTGTGGAATCCAAAAGTGTGGCTGTGAATGCCACCGGCGTACAGGTCGGAGTCTTTGTAGAGAACGATATTCCGATCACCGCGATCGTCGTCCCGATCGAACTTCGTTCTGCGACACCAGGGACCTATGTCACGACTGCGTTTAACTTCGCAACAACTCCGGCGGGACGAGTCACAAACAGTCCACTCGGCGCTGCGGGGCCGACGTGGCCACCGGCGAACGTCACAGCGCGTCGGTACGCGGTGACGGCCGCACCAGCATGCAGTGGACCACTCTCGAACACGTATAATTCTCCAGCGGCACAGATCGATTTCGTGAGCCCTGACGCTGTGCTCCATGCCGCAGTCAGTACCGGTGATCCGAATGCCGGAGAAGACATCACGCTTCTGCCCGGTGCCGATCCCGTGGGCACACCGTCGTTCGTTTTCACATTCAATGTCAACGGTGTCGACGGGCTAATCGAAATCGACACATGTTGTGTACGCCCGGCCAATCACTTGTCCTACGTCGACGAGCAGACAGCCATCGTGGCGCCGACGTTTACCAAGGGAATCATCACTGTCGGCACGCCGACATTCCCACCGATTGTGACCGATATTCCCGACCAGACTATCAACGAAGGCCAGACCTTTGCGACAATCAGTCTCGACGATTTCGTGTCTGATCTCGACGATCCCGATGCTTCTCTGATCTGGACGGCATCGGGCCAAAGCCAGTTGCTCGTCAACATCAGCCCGGCGCGCGTTGCGACCATCAGTGCGCCAAACGCCGATTGGTTCGGCTCCGAGATCATTACTTTTCGCGCGACCGATGGCGATTTGCAGTTTGACGAGGACGCCGCCACATTCACGATCAATCCCGTCAATGACCCTCCGATACTGACAAACATCACCAACAAGAGCCGTCTCGCGGGACTGTCATTGACATTTAGCATCGGCGGCTCGGATGTTGACAATCTGTGCAGCGAGCTGACATTCTCGATGACGAACGCGCCAGTCGGGGCGACACTCACAAACGACGGAGCCTGCGGCGCAGCATTCAACTGGCCAACCGCCTGTCTCGATTCGGGCGTGTACAATGTGACATTCCACCTAACCGACAGCCTTCTGGTGGACTCGCAGGTCGTGCAGATTACGATTCAACCCAATCCCGACCGATTTGATGTGAACCCCGACTCGCTCGAATTCACATTTGCGGCGGGACAGAACCAGCCCGATTCCCAATCGCTGAGCGTCAGCGATCCCGGTTGCGGCGAAATGGACTTTGAAATTCTCGTGAGCGACCCTTGGATCGTAGTGACGTCATTGTCCGGGACCACGCCTCAGGGGCTACTCGTCGACATTGATACGACGGGACTGGCCGCGGGAAATTACATGGGGACAATCACGATCCGCCAGACCGGAGTTGCGGAACCTGAGTCGATTCTTGTACCTGTGTACCTGCAGGTGACCCAGGAAGTCTGCGATTGTATGTGCATCGGCGATCCGCCGCCGGTGTGTGATGGCAACATCAATATCCAGAGCATTGTGGTGATCATCAACGTGGCCTTCCGTGGGTTTCCGGATATCGAACTCGCGAATTGCCCGAACGCCGCGTCGGACGTGAACTGCGACGATCTCATCAACGTTTCAGACGTGGTACGAATCATCGACTACACATGGCGTGACGGTGCGCCACTGTGCAGTCCATGCGATTGACCGACCGAGTAATACCGCAACGCCCCGCACAGGTTGCACGTGCGGGGCGTTTTTTTATAGTGGTTGCTTCGACTTACGATGCAGGCCGATTGACCGAAGACGGCCCGGCGTGAACCCTGGGAAGTATTCTGCGAATCGCATGCGTCAGCTTGGATACCCGGATCGGCTTGGCCAACAGCTCGCACTGCCCCAACGCGGTCGCAGCTTGAGCACGTTCTGAGGTGGAATATCCAGTGAGAATCATGGCCCGCTGTGAGGGATGCATGGCGCGTATCTTTTTGAGAGTCTCAGTTCCATCAATCCCGCTCATTAC
>JBKKDE010000409.1:0-4827 GCA_046708665.1 Candidatus Zixiibacteriota bacterium
CTGGCAACGGCTCTCCTGCTTGCAACGGTCCTTGGCCACGAAGGTACGCGTGATGCGTGTCGCGCATCCTTCGGTCAGCGTATCCTGATCAAACAAGGTGACCACGACATTGGCGTCGCAGTTGTCAGTCGCTGTCGGCCAGCCCCAATCACCCTGAACCTCGTCGCACCCAAAGGTCAGGTCCGGCGGACAGGTTATGACCGGCGCCGCCGTGTCCGCAATGTTCAGAATCCAGTCGCAGGTATCCGAGTAATTGCCGCAGCAATCCTTCGACCAGACAAACACCCGGACATAGGCCGGGCACTGGTTGAGGTGGTAGGTCAGACGCGAGTACAACGTGACATCCTCACAGCAACCATCATAGACCGTGTCGACAATGCGGAATCCGCAGAGGAACTTGTCATCACCCTGCAATTCAAACGTCTCGGTGCCCTTGAACTGGATGCAGGCGGCCTTGTCGTCGTCGCAATAGATCGTCGTATCAGGCGCGCACACCAGTGTCGGACCTTCGTTGTCGACAAACGTCACGGACTGCTCGCAGGTGTCGGCGTTGCCGCATTCATCCACGGCCTCGAACACGAGGACGTAGTTGAATGAGCAGGTCGTCGACTCCTTCAGCTTCACATCAATGAGGCAGATGTGCGGCTCGGACGTGCAGTTGTCGGTCGCCGTCGGCATTCCAAACAAGAAGTTGTAATCCAATTCGCACTGACCCTGGACACGGCCCTTCGGCGGCAACGGCAGCCAGCCGTCGAGTATCGCGCGTCCCTCGCGGGCCAACGGATCCTCGCAGCTCACCACCGTGTCGTTCGGGCAGGTGATCTCAGGCGCAGTCGAATCACCGATGACGATCAACTGCGTGCAGGTGTCGGCGTTGCCACAGAAGTCGGTCGCCGTCCACGTGCGTGTCACTTCCAGGTAGCAACTGTTCTCAGCAATTGTATCAACTTCGATCAACGTGATAACGGGCTGACCGCCGCAATCATCCGTGGCCGTCGCCGTACCCCAGTCGCCAGGATTGGCACCGCACTCCGCATTGATATCCTGCGGGCAGGCAATCACCGGCGCGACCGTATCGTCGAAGTACACGGTCCACAGGCAGGTATCCGAGATGTTGCCGCAGTCATCGACCGCCCAGATCTTGGCGCGGACATAACGCGGGCACTGCTCGAAGTGGTACGACAGCTCGTAGTCGTACTCGATGAGCGGGTCGCAAGCGTCGTACACCGTGTCAATCAGACGGAAGTCGCAGAGGAATTTCTCGCCCGATGTGCCCGACGTCTTGTTATCGAAGCACGACGGAACGTTCGAGCAGTACACTGTCGTGTCGTCCGCGCAATCCACCACCGGCGCCGTCGTGTCGGTAAAGATCACACGCTGCGAACAGGTGTCGGACATATTGCCGCAGCCGTCACGCGCTGCGAAGACAAGTGTGAATGACACCACGCACGAATCAGCATTGGTTGGATACACATTCACCAGGCAGAAATTAAGTGAATCATCGCAGTTGTCAGCGCCTGTGGGAGGGCCGAAACGGAAGTCATAATCGTAGCAGCCGTTCACATCTTTGGTAATGTTGCCCGACGCGATCGCCGCGATGTACGCCTTGCCCGAGGCGCTTCGGTCAGTCAGAAGCTCTGTGCAATCCACGACGGTGTCAGCCGGACAGGTGATCTCCGGTGGCGTTGTGTCACGGATGGTCACGGTACGATAGCACGTATCGGAAACATTGCCACAATCGTCCGTGGCAAAATAGCCGATGCTGATCACGTAGAGGCACGGCAACTCACCCTGCTCGCCCGACTGGAACGCACCGAACACGGGCATGGTGTCGCAATTGTCGGTCGCCGTCGCATTGCCAAACGGCCAGTAGAGCATACTGTCGATGATCGACTGTATCTTTCCTTCGCCGACATGTTCACACGAAATGATCGTATCCGGCGGGCACACCACAACCGGCTTGGTCGTGTCGGAGACATACACATATTGCTTGCATGTGTCGGCATTGCCGCAATCGTCGATCGATTCCCAAGTCAGTATAAATGAATAGCGCTGCGGGCAGTCCCCAACAGTAGTGTCGCTGTTGGAAAGTAGTCTGACAACGGGAGCCGGATCGCATTGGTCACTGGCGGAAGGAACGGGCCACTCGCCAGGCAGATCATCGCATTCGTAACGCAGGTCGTCGCAGGTCAGAATCGGGGCCGTCGTGTCCTGATAGCGAATGACCTGCTCGCAGGTGTCCTTCAGTCCGCAATGATCCGTCGCTTCCCAGGTGATGACCCAGCGGTAACTGCCGTAACATGTGCTGTCCTCGGTCCGGGATCCAATTGCAACGACATTGACGAGGTAACCGGGGCAGTTATCCGTGGCTGGCGGAGGTGTCAGAATCACCTGCTGCGGACAATTCAAAACGACGGAATCCGGACAGGTGATCTCCGGAGCCGTAGTATCGATCACGCGAATCGTCTGGAAACAGGTGTCTGAGAAATTGTCGCAGTCATCGACCGCGTAAATCCCGAACGTGATGTAGTAATCGCAACCCCAAGTTCCGCCGGACAGGCCATAGTAATAGCGAACCTCAGGACTCAGGTCGCAGTTATCCGTCGCAGTCGGTAGAATTGGCGATATCGACTGAGCGTCCTTATTGGAGATCGTGCACTCATAGACAATCAGAGTGTCGCAATCGACAAGCACAGGCGCCGTGGTGTCGACGACGTACACCACCTGTGTGCACGAATCGACATTGCCACAGTTGTCAGTCGCGACCCAGAGAATCGTCAACTCCGAGCCATCCGGACAATTGGGGTCAGTCGACGACGCTGGGAACCGCTCAAGCGTCACATTCGTGTCGCAGTTGTCCGTGACAGTCGGGCGTGGCAGCGAGTCGATGTCCGGTTGCTCATCACATTCAAAAGTCAGCGTGTCCGGGCATGAAATGACCGGCGCCGTCGTATCCACCACCGTTATCGACTGATCGCAATAGGCGGAGTCACCGCAGGCATCCTTCACAACGTACCGCAGACGCAGCGTGTACTCCTGAGCGCAATTGCTGCCGACCGAATCGCGTGATAGAACATAATACTGCGGGCTTTCATCACGATCGTCATTAACAGCCGGGCTGCCAAAATCACCAACGCTATCACACTCAAACGTCAGGTTGTCGGGGCAATCAATCGTCGGCGGCTCATTTACATCAAATGACACGATGAACGTCGCGGTGCAGGTATCACAGAAATCTGTGCTGATGCAACGGATCGTGACCGTATCCACTTCATCACCAGCAGGCGTATAGACCCAGTTCCCATTGGAGAGTGTCCCAGGCCCATCCGTAATGTCACACGTCGCGCCAATCGCACTCGCGGGCAGTGAGACCTCGGCCGGATCGCACTGTACGATTGTCGTATCGGCAGGCGCCAGGCATGTGATCTGTACGCGCTGATTGTACGTCCGCGAGAACGTCGTGACGCACGAATCGCCGCATGAGTTGATGCACACGATCCGGATGTTGACCGTCTCTCCGCCAGTCGGCTCATAAAGCCAGCCGCCATTTACCAATTCGCCGGGGCCGTAGAGAATACAGGTGTCGAGGCCGTCATCGGGATCGGAGCTTGTGAACGAAACAAAGTCAGTGTCGGGTGTGCATGCTGCGGGGGAATTCAAAGTACCGAGGCTGCAAAGTGGCGTTGTACAGCACGCGATCGTGTCGATCACGACGCTCTCGCAAATATTCGATGCGGACAACTGGATGCAACGCTGACTGGCGTTCGAATTCGTGGGATCGCAGGCGTTGTTTCCCGGATTTGGACAAGGGCTTGGTTTGCTTTGGCCCTCAAATTTTACACGGAGAACCCACGATCCGGACTCATCAGGGATCGCCATGTCTGTGCACGCGTAGCCGTTCGCATCGGTGAGCACAGTGTCTTGACCCTCGGCGTCGGTGTCGGTGCCGCAGTTGCCTGTATTCCACCAGAATACTATGGGGTAACCGGCGAGCGGCAAATCGCAGCCACTCTGCAATAGTCGCGCGCAGAGGTAAAGCGAATCGCGTCCCGGCGCCGTTGTATCACCCGGGCAAATTGTGTCGGGGATTACCGTTGTCACTTCAAGACTGACACTGGCATCCGTGAATCGTGTGGATGCCACGATGCCCGATGTCAGACCTGTCGCCGTCAACTCAAGTAGTGCACCCACGATGCTGTCGTTGTAGGGCACCACCCAGAATGAACTGAAGTTGCCCTTGGGGTCGGCTTGGGCAGTCCATGGCCCGTATTCGCCATCGCTCAGCCCGGATTTCGTGACATGTCGAACCGACATCTCGACCCTCTCGCCAGACGGCAACGGAACGCCCGGTATGAATCCTGCGCCGGTGATCCAAACCGTGTCGCCGGGGGGATAATCGAGCAGGTCAGTTACGACGCTCGCGGCAAAGCCGCTCGTCGCGCAGACAAGCACGGCGATTGCAGCTAGCATCATTTTGATTGGAAACGACCGGGTGAAGTCAGCCGGTCGACACGTCTTATATCGCATGATAGATCCTCCGTGGTGCTTCAGAGTCAATTCTCTGTACTATCTCTTATCGGTGCTTTCTTGATACTCTTGCTATGGCGAGGTGCTCAGGCGGCTGGGATGTCTAAGATTCAAGACCTAGATCAATTGCTAAAACCCGCATCAGACAACTCACTTCGGCTGCCGCGATTTCGAATACCCTCAAATTCATTTGTAGAATCTACTAAAAACCTGGATCTTCAGTGCTCGAACTTTAGATTCGGGGGAGACCAGATCCAAGTGCAGCTCATTTTGTACTCTTTGGAGTACTTGTACTTAGCC
>JBKKDE010000410.1:0-6872 GCA_046708665.1 Candidatus Zixiibacteriota bacterium
ACTATCTGCGCAAACTCAAGCCGTCGGTCTTCGAAGACATCATCGCAATGAACGCCCTCTACCGTCCGGGCCCACTCGACGCGAACATGATCGAGAAATACATCGACCGCAAGTACGGCCGTGAACAGGTCGAGTACTACCACCCGCGCATCGAGAAGATTCTCCGCGACACCTACGGTGTCATCGTCTATCAGGATCAGGTGATGCAGGTCGCTGCCGAGCTTGCCGGATTCTCGATGGCCAAAGCTGATACGCTGCGCTCAGCGATGGGCAAAAAGAACGCTGATTTGATGGCGAAGATGAAGGCCGAGTTCATCGATGGCGCCGTGGCGCTGAAAGTCCCGCGCGATGTTGCCGAGCAAGTCTTCGACTTCTGCGAGAAGTTCGGCCGATATGGCTTCAACCGCGCCCACTCGGCGGCGTATGCGGTGCTGGCCTACCGATGCGCATGGCTCAAAGCCCATTATCCCGTTGAATTCATGGCCGCGCTCATGACTTCGGAAATGGGAGATACCGACCGGATTCGTTTGTTCATACGTGAGTGTCGACGTCTTGGCATTTCTGTCGACTCGCCGAATATCAACGTTTCGTGGGCTGCCTTTACGGCACGCGGCGAACATATCCTCTTCGGACTGTCAGCCGTGAAGAACGTTGGCGATGGCGCAGTCGAAGTCATCGTGAATGCGCGCGACGCGGGCGAGGGATTCAGCTCAATTTTCGATTTCACCAGCCGTGTGGACGTACGCACCGTCAACCGACGCGCTCTCGAAGCATTGGTCTGCGCCGGAGCATTCGACAAACTGCCAGGGCATCGGGCGCAATTGCTGACGGCGTTGGATGCCGCCATTGCTTATGGGGCCCAATCGGCGACCGACCGCAAACGCGGCCAGGCATCGCTATTCGATGGCGGCTCAACGATTGAGACCGCCGCGCCGCAGTTGCCCGAGGTCACCGAGTGGAACGCCGACGAGCGCTGGGCCAAGGAAAAGGAGGCCCTCGGATTCTATGTTTCCGGCCATCCGCTGCTCGCCTTCGCTGAAGAATTGCAGCTCTTTTCGACCGCCACGACTGACCAAGTCGCCGACTTGCCCGATGAGGCAGATGTCTCAATCGGCGGAGTTGTCACCGCCATCAAGACCCAGCCCGACCGCAAAGGCAACATGATGTCGTTTTTCACTCTCGAGGACTTTGGCGGCACTCTTGAGGTGATCTGCTTCTCCGAGCCATTCCGTAAATGCGGGGCGATTCTCGAAAATGAGGCGCTTGTCCTTCTCTCCGGGCGTACAAACACCCGAGAGGGGGAACGTCCCAAGCTGATCCTCAACAACGCAGTACCCCTCGGTCAGGTCCGTGGCGGGGCTGTTCTGGATGTGCACGCCCGTATCACCCCCGAGCAGATCGCCGGGGGGATTCTGGATCAAATGGACGACCTTCTAAGCCGATATGACAAAGGGAACGGTTTCTTATATCTTTACTACCCAGTTGGCACGGAAACTGTTAAGATTCGTTCAGGTCGTGTTCGCTTGGACGCCCAGCGGGACATGGTCAAATCTTTAAGGGAACTGTTGGGCCCCGAATCGGTATTCTGTACTAAGGGATAAGACGGAAATGGCCTCTCCGAGGTCTGAAACCACTATATCGGGGAATTCTTAAGGAGACAGAAATGAAGCAGTTTTCGAAGTTCGTTACACTCTCAATGGCCGCCTTTGCAGTCGCAGTGATCGCGCGCGCTGAAGATCCTAAGCCGACCACCGCAGCGGCGCCAACGTCCGCAGCGGCCGGTGAGAAAAAGCCGGTTGTTCAAACCGCTCCTGCCAAGATCACCTGGCTCGACTATGATGACGGTTTGGCCAAGGCCAAGTCTGAAAACAAGCCAATCATGGTTGATTTCACTGCGACTTGGTGTGGCTGGTGCAAGAAAATGGATGCCACGACATTTGCAGACCCGGAAATCATAGAATACGTAAATACCAAAATGGTGGCCGTAAAGGTTTGGGGAGATGACACCACGAAGGCAGGTATGGTCAGCCTTGAGGGTGAGAAGATTACTCAGAAGGCACTAACTGCCCAGTTCGCTATCCGAGGATTTCCTGCGATTTGGTTCCTTGATTCTGCCGGCGGAAAACTCGGCCCTGCACGCCCCGGGTACGTGACGAAAGACGTATTGCTTCCGCTAGTGGAATTCGTTGGGGGAGGGCACTACAAGACAACGAGTTATGAGAATTTCATAAAGAAACGCTCTTGATGAGGGTCGCGATACTTCGGACTCGCATTTTTATTTATCAACAGATGTTGGCAACCCGACGCTCCCAAGCGTCGGGTTTGTCTTTTTGCGGCAAATCGAGTTTTCGTTTGACTTTTGCCACCGCTCCCGTTAATTGGCCCACACAAGGGGGAATGTCCCCTGTAGACGGCAGATATAGCTACCGTTGTTTCCGCACTTTATCCGAGTTTCCCTGCCCCCCTCTCGGATAAAATTGAACAACGGTAGCTTTTTTTGTGTCAACCTTGATGCGATGCACCGTCTCCTGATCATTCTAATCGTCTTAGCGACCAGCAACTCGGCGTACGCTACCAAGTATGCCGGGGAGCCATACTATCTCGGCATCGGCGGTAGAGCAATTGCGTTGGGCGGTGCGTCAGTTGGTGCTCGTCCCGATGCCTCCTCGCCATTTTGGAATCCAGCGTCACTCACAGCGCTGGGCAACCCCGAGCTGATGTTCCAGCACTCCGAGACATTCGGCAGTCTGCTCGATCACGACTATATCGGCGGAGTGATGCCGACAGGGCGGATCGGGCAAGACTGGGCCTGGGGTGCCCAAGTCATTCGTTTGGGTGGAGGCGGCATTCAGCTTACTGAAATCGACTCGACCACTGGACGTCCCATAGTGGGAGACGAGGAAAGCCATTCCAATTGGACCATTGGCGTGAGCGCGGCGCGGTCGATCGGCAAATGGGGCTCATTCGCGATAACGGCCAAGGGATTGGTCAACAATCTGCCCGGGAACAGCGCCTGGGGATTGGGACTCGATCTCTCATGGTGGCGTGATTGGAACTTCATGCGAACAGGCATCAAAGTCGCCGATGTGACCTCGACATTTCTTTCATATGATTCCGGCGAACGCGAGACCATCGTTCCGCATATCAATTGGGGCGGCGAAGTCGATCTACCCCGGTTTACCGAGGGTCTCGTGACAACACTCGCCGCCGAGGCAGAGACCTATTTCGAAGGACGGACTCTCGCGGCTCAGTATTGGTCGGGCTCAGTGTCGGTCGACATGCACGTGGGAGTAGAAGTAAACTATCGGAACCGTCTGTTTGGACGCGCTGGCTCGGATGCGGGCCGTCTCGCGCTCGGAGCCGGATTTGCCGCAGGACGGTGGGCCGTTGATGCGGCGATGACCGATCATGGATACTTGGATTCGTCGTACCGGCTATCGCTTCGTTTCCTATGGCCGTAAACAACAGGGACTGAATACCCGATGAAGAACCATCTCGCAATCACCACGCTTCTCATTGCACTTGCCGCCACCGTTGTTCACAGCGGTTCGGTTCCGGCGGATACAACCGATGCAACGCCGGCGTTCGATCCCACGCTCGTAGTGGCGCGGATTGGGAATTCCGAGCTGACTCTCGGGCAAATCCGGGGGATCATCGAAGCGAACAGCATGTTTCGCAGCAACCCAGCCGACGATCAAAAACGTCGCACGGATATGCTGGATCGTCTGATCGACGATCAATTGGTCAGCTTTGATGCGAGGACGATCAGTCTCAAAGACAATCTTGGCGCACTTGCGCGGGTTCGTAGAAGCGTCACGCTCGCAGCCGCCACAATTCACACGCAGGACATTATTAATTCCCACCTCAAGCTCGACTCGATCACGATCGATACTTTTTATCATAACCACATTTCGCGCTATACATCCCCGCGCGATCAACGACGCGTCCGGATCATAACAGTATGGAAAGAAGGCAAGGCACCGGGCCAGGGAACGGTTGACTATCACGATTCGTTGTACGCCGGCTGGTACCCCGAGGACAAGATCGACTCGATATACATTCGTCTCTCAGAAGGCGAGGACTTCGCAGCGTTGGCCAGTGTGCATTCTGAAGATGCTTTAACCCGTGGCGCTGGAGGCGATCTCGGCTGGGTGTCGGAGCACTCTCTTGGTGCGACTAAAGTCTCCGAGGTTGCCATGCATCAGCCGCTATACATGTATAGCAAGCCCTTCGAAACTGATGCGGCGTGGCACATCGTCCAGGCAATCGCCGATCGTCCAGCCGGACCCGTACCGCTCAACGCCGAAATCGGAATGGACATTATTACGACTCTGGCCACCATGCAGAAAGACAAGATGTTGAAGGAACTCGGCGACTCGCTTTTGGCAGTCGCCAAGATCGACTGGCATGAGGAGTATTCAACCACGCCACATGAGGAACTCAAAGACGGCATGATTCTCGCCATTGTGAACAAGCGCGACACTGTCTTTGCCGCGGAGTTCCTGCAGGAACAGTATAAATGGATGGACAATCAGACCCAGACGCTCCCGGATGCGGCGCGTCGCGGAGAGATACTGAGGTCCGACTATGTGCGTTTCGTGTGTTGGTATGGACTTCTGCGTGAGCAGGGCTACCTCGATCACCCCCAGGTAGTGGTGCGCCGGGAGCAGGTCTTGCAGGAGGAGCGGGAGAACATTGTGCGATCGCGGATTGCCGCGGGTCCGTTTCCCGAGCCGGACTCGGCCACGATCGAGAAATACTATCGCGACAGTGTGCACCTGTACGGCACCGGCCCAAACGCACTAAATTTTGCGTGGAATTCGATTAAGTCCAAGCTCACAAGCGATGCCCGCGATGACGCCCATCGTCGCTGGCGCAAAGCCGCCTATGCGCGTCATGGTGTCATCCGCTACGACGACCGGTTGGCACTGGTTCCCTTCCTCGAGCCCCGATCCAGGAAGAAGTAAGTGAGCGGGACTGGCACACCGGCCCCTGTCGCGCAATTGGATTATCGGGGCGAGGTCTGGCGCAAGCTCCTGCATCTAATCGCGCTGGTGATCCCGATCGGGTACCACTTTGCCCCACGCCACATCGCACTCGGCGCCATTCTCGTGGCTTTTCTGTTCTCGCTTTTTGCCGACATCTGCCGCCTGCGTCGGTGGAGAGTACAGCGTTACTGGACACCTGTTACCGATTATATAGTACGTCCAAAGGAATCGGGCGGCTTTACCGGGGCGACACACATATTGTTGTCGGGGGGTCTGTGCCTGTTGCTCTTTTCTCTGCCCGCCGCGACACTCGCAATGAGCACGATAATTTTGGGAGACGCTGCCGCCGCTTTGATTGGGCGAAAGTGGGGGAGACACAAATTCACACACGCGAATCGTTCATGGGAGGGCTCGCTCTCGTTTCTCGCAGCGAGTCTAATCGCGGTGTTTTTTATCCCCGGACTTCCATTGTGGGTTGGAGTCACTGGGGCCGTCATCGGTACACTGGTCGAGGCCTTTTCGAATCAGATTGATGACAATCTATCGGTGCCACTGGTCGTGGGGCTGTTTGCGCATCTGGCGATGGTGCTTACAACCACTCACTGAAGTCGCGGCGTGAATCAACCGGGCGATGAGGGTTCTGAAGTGGCGCTGGGATGCCGCAATGCATCCTACTCGCGTGCCGCGAATTCGATCGAGCAAGCGGGAAAGCGAATGTCGATGAGCGGCGGGGGAACATCCGAATCTGTGAAATGCTTCTCGGATATTGCGATAAATGTCGCCACATCGACTCCCAGAAAGATGTCGTCCTCATAGTCCCGCAGACGGGCAACACCTTTACGAGCCAGGGCCGCGCCGCTGTCATGGGAGCCCATGAACTTGCGGAGGTTGGCTGCGGCGATCTGCACCATCCCTTGTAGGAATCGTCCTTCGTATGAATCAGGGCCGGTCGACTTCCAGATGGCTTCCCACGCTTCGTGGCATTCCCACCAATAGGCGAAATTGAACAGATCGACGCCATAGAGATATTCGTCCGACGTCGTCCAAGTTGTGGCCGAGAACGACGCCACCAGTGGCTCGGGCTGGCCGTAAGAGTGTCCATCAGGATGCCGGCGCGGGTGAGGGAACCGCCCGGGGACAAAACGGTATGCAGGGAAGGGAATGACAGAATACCGTTCATGATTCGGGTCGGCGGGCTGGGGAGCGGTCGGGTTCACGGGCAAAATGATTGACTCACTTTGGATAATTACGCGATCATCACTCGCAACAGGAGGATACGCCAATGTACCGCAAGATCGAAGATTTTGTTCGCAATTGGGAGTATGAAGCTGACCACACCAGCAAGGTGTTGGATGCACTCACCGAAGACTCGTTGAAGCAGGTTGTCTCCGATGGGCACCGCACTTTGGGACGACTCGCTTGGCACATCACTCAGACGATTCCCGAGATGATGAACCGGACGGGCCTATCGGTGACCGGAGTCGATCCACATGCACCTGTTCCGTCCAGTCTGCCTGAGATCAAGAAGGCATACAGAGATGCGAGTGCATCGCTGCTCGGAGAGATCAAGTCCAAGTGGACCGATGACACGCTTGAAGTTGAAGACAATATGTACGGCGAGACCTGGAAGCGCGGTCTTACAGTTTCTGCTTTGATCATGCACCAGACCCACCACCGAGGCCAGATGACCGTCCTCATGCGTCAGGCGGGACTGAAGGTCCCGGGACTCTATGGTCCAGCACTTGAGGATTGGGCGACCTATGGGCAGCCCGTACCGGCGGTATAGCCAGTCCTACTTAAATGCAAACGGGTCAGCCCAAGGGCTGACCCGCACATCGGATCTCCTCCGCATCTCAAGCGTTTTCCTTCACCCATTCCTCGTGC
>JBKKDE010000411.1:0-3350 GCA_046708665.1 Candidatus Zixiibacteriota bacterium
CTATCGCGCGTCACGAAAAGATGGCATGGTTCGAGCCGCAGGTGCGTATGCATGGCATGTACACATACATGGCCGATGCGGGACGTTTCACCGAGTGCTTGTCACGCCTCTCCCTGCCTGTCGCGCATGAGGCGGACAACGCCTCGCTGGAACGTCAGTATGCATTCGCGCGCAACACTCCGGGCGAGGCGATTCTGGTGTCGATCGAGGGACGCATCGTCAACCGCCCGAAAGTCGATGGCACCGGCAAGGAACAAGCGCTGATTGTCGAGAAGCTCCTCAATCTCTGGGCGGGCGAAACATGCTGGCCAGAGGTGAAAGTGGCTGCGAAGAGTTGTGTGCAGTACTGATTCGAAGCAGTGAGCACGAGTGATATGAGGGGCGCGGGTGACTGCGCTCCTTCTTTTGTTTGGTCTTGACAGAAGCCGGTAATGCCCCAAAGTTGCATCAACGCATTCCCACTGCCTTCGACCAGGAGGTCATTATGCTGCAACGCATCATGAATATCGCGATGAAGCCAAACGACGAGTGGCCGGTTATCGCCGCGGAGTCGACCAACACGGCCGCTCTCTATACCAAGTACATCATCCCACTGTCGGCGATCGGGCCGGTGTGCGGGTTTCTCTCGGCGGCGATGTGGGGACAATCGGTGGCGTTCACCGGGATCAAAGTGGTCCCGGCGATTAGCACCCTGCTGATGCTGATGATTGTCGGGTACCTGCTCGGTTTGGTTGCGGTGGCCGTGACGGCCGTAATTGTTCAGAAGCTCGCGCCGACGTTCAAGTCGGAGGGGACATTTGTTGATGCGTTGAAGATGGTCACATTCTCGAATGCTCCCTACTGGCTGGCATCGGTCATCACGTTGGTGCCGATCATCGGCATGCTCTCAATGCTGGTCGCGCTGTACGGTCTGTATCTTTTCTATGTCGGGCTGCCCCATGTGATGAAGACGCCGGAGGATCAGCGTCTCCCCTACCTCGGAGTGGTGTTGGTGGTATCGATTGTCGTGTGGTTTGTGATGGTCGGATTGCCGGCGCTGCTGGTTGGCGGGATGAAGTGGATGCAGGGGTGATGCGCCCGCCCATTCCCTCTCTATCCTTGACGGTAAGAGCCCCGTCAAGGACATCTCCCCCAGAGGGGGAGAGTGCAAAAGACCAAGATCACCTGAATGGAGAAATCCCCGGGTCGTTATTCTGACCCGGGGATTGTGCAGGAGCGAGACAAGGAGGTGGTATTGTCTCGCACTGTGCTCGCACTCCTATTACAGTTGGGGCCAATCTTTGTTCCACTTTTCAGCGCCACTTTCATCGATGCTAATTAACGCATTGTTCCACAAGAAGATAATGCGATCTCCCAGCGAGAGAATCGCCGCGATCTCCTTGTTGGCGCTCAGCTTGAAGTAGGCCTCCGAGTACGGTTTTACGACGATTGTGTCAGTCACGGGCGCAGTCTTGGAGACATCCCAATCGGTCCAGACTCCGTAAAGCTTCGTGAAGCGCTTGTCGGACATGGTGATTTGGGTACCGTCGCGTTCTTCCTTGGCAGTGTTGTTATTCAGACCGGTCACTGCTTGCGAAGGTGCGAGTGCGGCGGCTCCGCCGGACTTCAGCTTGCTCGACTCGATGGCGCGTTTTGTTGCCGCCTCATCGTCCCGCATCGGCGCTGGCGCTGCGTAAGAGCGGAAGATAGTAGATGGAATGTCGTTCAGCGAACGGACACGCAACTCAGCCAGCTCTTGCTCCGGCGCGGCGAGGAGTGACGTGTACGGCGTCATGATGCCGTAGCTCTTGGAGAGCCGTACGACCTCCTCTTTCAGTTCCGCCGATTCACCCGACGTGCGCATGGCATCAAGCAAATGGCCGATACGTCTCCCCGCCCAAAGCTTGGCGATGAATGGATACTGCCCCTCGCGTGGCTTGAACGCGGCGTCAAAGGTGTGATTGGTTTGGGTGGTGCCGCGGGTGCCGTGGAGATGGACTTTGGTTTCGCCGTCGTTGAGGAATCGTCCATACACGACAATCTCGTTGCCGGCGAAGACATCGGGAAGCACGGGGGGATACATGTCGTTGATGACGACACCTTGCTCAAATTCGAGCCGGCAATCGGCAAGCACCGGACGGCTCATCTTGCGGAAGAAGTTGGAAACGGCAATCTCGACATCATCACCGGGCGAGACATACGACGAGAAGCCGCTGTTCTGAGTGGCGAGATCATTGAGCAGTTCGGCATTCAGGTCTTCGCCGACTCCAAATGTGAAAATGCGAACGCCGTGGTCGTTGAGGTGTGCGGCGTGTTTGAGTATCTGATCCGGCTTTGTGTTGCCGACCGTGGGCAAACCATCAGTGAGGAACACCAGATACTTGGGACGGTCGTTGCGTTCGAAGAGCTCGATCGATTCACCGAGTGCGCTGAAGATGGCGGTCCCGCCCTCGGCTTTGACGGCTTCGATCTGCTCTGTGGCGGCATGCTTGTTGGCATCCGTTGCCGCCAGTAACGACGAATTGTGGAGCTGCATGACGTCGGAAAACCAGATCAATCCGAAACGGTCCGCCGGGTTGAGACTGCTGAGGCAGTATTTGAGAGCATTGCGCGCTTGGACAATCTTCTCCCCCTGCATGCTGCCCGAACGGTCGAAGCTGAAGACAACGTCTTTCGGAAGTGTTTCCATGCCCTCGGCGTTGCCGGGGGCAATGATCGCCATGAAGAACTTGCCATCGTCGTTTTCGGTGGTGATGATCTGTGCGGTGATGTCGCGGGTGTCGTAGGTGCAGAGCAGGTGGAAGTCGCCCGCTTGGCGTAGCACATCCACGCCGCCTTTGACTGTCGCGCGGTGGTCATCGTCATGATCAATCGAAACATCATGCGTCGGCGATGTGACCGACTTAAGCGTGCCTATGGTATTGATGTCGATCGCAAGTGAACTGCGGGCGCGGATGGTCTCGTTGCTCCACGCCGCAGGGGACCATTCCTCCTGAACAATCGGGAACACGAAATCGGTGACGCCGAAGTCGGCGGTCAGTGGGTGTGTATAGTAGAGTTTGATGGCGGCATCCTGGCCCGCGAGGATCGGATAGATTCGCGCACGCAGCAACTGACGGTCTACGTATTCGAGCAGAGCGGGGTCACGGGTCTTAGCGACGATGGTTTCATAGATGTTACGGGCAGTGGCTGCATCCAGCAGTTCGGCCTTGATCTCCTCTCCGCCAACAAACATCGAGAACTTGTCCACCGCCGCTTCGGGGGGCAGCGGGAAGATCCATTCGCCTTCCAAGTCGCGGTCGGTCGAATTGCGGTAGATGCATTCGACACTCACCTCAGCGGCGCGGTCGGTGAGCGTGACGTCGATCTTC
>JBKKDE010000412.1:0-4583 GCA_046708665.1 Candidatus Zixiibacteriota bacterium
TGCCCGGCAAGGTCAACCCGACCCAACCCGAGGCCATGACCATGGTCTGTAGTCAGGTGTTGGGCAACGATGTTGCAGTCAACTGTGGTGGCGCTATGGGCAATTTCGAGCTTAATGTCTTCAAGCCGGTGATCATCTACAATGTCTTGCAGTCGATCCGCCTCCTCGCCGACGCCTGTGAGTCCTTCGACGAACATTGCGCAGTCGGCATCGAAGCGAATAAGACCAACATCGACAAATTCCTGCACAACTCGCTCATGCTCGTGACAGCACTCAACCCGCATGTCGGCTACGACAACGCCGCGAAGATCGCCAAGAAGGCGCATGCGGAGAATATCACGCTGCGGGAGGCGGCGATCCTGCTCGGTGTCCTCACAGGCGAGAAATTCGATGAAGTTGTCAAACCGGAGAAGATGATCGAGCCGGGAATGTGAGAGTTGAGGCATGGTACATGACTCACTAATTCAGTCCCCCAAGCGTGCTGGTTAATAGCATTTTGAAACTTGCCGTAGATGCCGGACAGGTTTAGCTTCGGTAAGTGATCTCAGAGCAGCATACTGTTCAGGCACGTGTCCGCACAGTTGTCATAAGTCTAATCATTCTCTTTGTCGGACTTCTTGCACTCTCCATCCCCTCTCAGCGCGTCCACATCGACGAAGCGTGGCTGGGGGAGCAAGCCCACTGGCAGGCGACCGATGGCGTCCGCCGATCGGAGCTGTTTCACGGCTTCCTTGACTACGAAAACTACATCTATGTGGCACATAAGGGCTTCATCTGGTTGGGCGCAATCTCGGTTGGGCTATTCGGATGGCATCTTTGGGCATTGCGTCTGATCCCACTGCTCTCCGGAGTTTTCCTGTTGACGTTGCTATGGATCTACTTTCGTCGTGCACGAGATGAGGAGGCTCCCCCGGCGTTTACGGTTGCAGTGTTGTTTCTGGTCGCAGCGCCGCTCTCTTTCCGATTTGTAAATCTCTACCGCCCGGAACTCCCTCTCGCGGTCGTCGGCTTCGCTTCATTCTTGTTCATGGCCACGTACGTGAGAACTCAAAGGATGGCTTTTCTTGCCGCCTCTGGCGCGTTTGCAGGGTTGGGAGTTGTGATTCATCTCAACGGGGTGATTTACATCGCAGCCGGAGCGCTCACGCTCTTGTGGCTGCGACGCTGGAGAGGTCTCGCAGCATTCGTGCCCATCGCGGCGGTTGTCGCATCCGTTTACTTCTATGACGTCTTCGGGCACTGGGAGGCATTCTGGTACCAGTTCCGAGCAGACCCGGCACTCGACAAGAACGACTTCGCTTGGTATTCACCAGTGTGGCGACTCGCAAACGAACATAAGCGGCTCTTTCGAAAGCCCGAAGTCATTTTCGCCTCACTGCTGCTGATCGCGTCGCTCTGGTATTACTGGAAATCAATGCCGCGGGAGAAACGCTGGATCACGGTTTACGCGATAGGTTTGGTCGTGGGGCTGGGAGCATTTGCGCAAGGGAAAGTGGTTGCCTACACTATACTGCATCTACCTGTCGCAGCGGTTATCATCGCGACAGCGACAACAGATTGGTTGTCAAACAGGCGACAGAGCAACCGCAAAATTTCGATAGCTGCGTTTGCATTGTGGCTGTTATTCCTTGGACACGCGGTCTTCGACGACGCGCGATTTGCCACAACATCCAAACGCGATGTCGCGGCGACAAACAGTGAAGCCGCCCAGTACATTCCTCACGGAGCGACCGTGCTGGCGCCGTTGGATTTCATTTTTGAGGAAATTCAAAATTATCGTGTTCGGGGGGATGAAGCCGCGGCATGGAAGATTAAGATGTCGCGCACTGACATTGGTGACATCCACAAGAGTATACATGCGCCCGATTTCCTGAACTACGCCGACCAGCACGGCATCGAAGCCGTTGTACTGGAGGACTATCTCTTCACACGAATAGGAATGGAATCCCCGTCAGTCGGGGATACAGTCAATGGATACATTGTTGCGGGCAAATGCCAGAAACCCGCCCGGAGCGTGCTCCTGAAATAGTGCGGGGATATGCCGATGCGACGAGATACTTCTACTTTGACTTCATTTCCAGCTCCGCCACCCGCTTTTCCAACTCGCGGATGTGCTTCAAGGTGTCGGGCAGGGAATTCATCGCGACAATTACGCGCAATTGATGGCTCATTTCGTACGCGGGCGATCCGAACCACATAGTTCCCGACGGCAGGTTTTGACCGATTCCGGACTGCGCACCCACTGTGACGTTGTCGCCAATCACGAGATGTCCGGCTACCCCAACCTGCCCGGCCAGCGTGACATGATGCCCGAATTTGGTTGAACCGGAAATTCCCACTTGTGCGACGATAATGCAGTCCTCGCCGATCTGAACGTTGTGCGCTATCTGCACCAGATTGTCGATCTTGGTGCCGCGCCCAATGACTGTCTGACCCATGGTCGCACGGTCGATCGCGCAACAGGCACCGATTTCAACGTCGTCACCGATGGTCACACTGCCCACTTGTGGAATCTTCTCGTGCTTACCCTGGACTGGCGCGTAGCCAAATCCATCGGAGCCAATGATAGTTCCAGGGTGAATGCGCACGCGCTTTCCCACTGCACACCCCTGCACGACAGTAACATGTGGTCCAATCACTGACTCTGCACCGATGACAGAGTTCGCACCGATAAATGTTCCGGCAAGAATGATTGCGCCGTCCTGCAATTCCGCTCCATCGTCGATCACACAGTTGGGGCCGACGTATACGCGGTCACCCAGCTTAACCTTGTGGCCAATACGCGCCGTTTCGTCGACTCCCGGAGGGGGAGAGGGTGGCTTCGGATGAAAGAGCGCGAGCGTCTGCAAAAACGTGTAATACGGATTGGCGTGGATCAGAAGCGATGTGTTCTGCGCGACCCGCGCGCGTGGCACTCCAAATAGATCCGGCGCCACGATCACTGCCGAGGCGCCGGTAGTCTTTAGATGGTCGGAGTACTTCTTGTTCGCCAGGAACGACAACTGGCCGGAACCGGCGCTTTCGATCGCTGCCACGCCGGTAATCGTGACCGAGCCGTCGCCATCAACGGTGGCGCCAAGGCGCTCGGCCAACTGGGCCAGCGTGAAGGTCATTTGATCTTTGCCAGTTCCTCGAATACGCGGTCCGTTACATCGAGCTTCTTCTTAGCGTACATGATCGGCGCAAACTGTATCCCCGACGGCGTCATGTAGATCTGCGATGCATTAAATATGAAGTCGTAATCTTCATTGGTTGCAATGCTCTG
This sequence comes from Candidatus Zixiibacteriota bacterium, assembly GCA_046708665.1. Taxonomy (GTDB): domain Bacteria; phylum Zixibacteria; class MSB-5A5; order WJJR01; family WJJR01; genus JACQFV01. The sequence continues at coordinate 3,266 of JBKKDE010000412.1, forward strand.
TACGACTTCCTGGATCTTCTGGAGAATGGGGTTCGTCAACTCGGCGCGGCGCTTTTCCGCCTGGGCCTCGAGGCGATTCTTGGCCTCCATCACAGACTGCTCCATCGTGCGAAGCTCGTCTTCGCGCTGCTTGCGTCGCTCCTCATTGAGGATGAGCTGTTGCTTTTTGTAGTCTTCGAGTTTGGTGAAGTAGACATCCTGCATGCTGTCGAACTCCGCCTCCCAAACAGAGGCGTCTTTGCGGAAGAGGTCTTCCGCTTCCTTAAACTCGGCATACTCGGCGAGGATTCGGTCAAGATCGACCCAGCCGACTTTTCCCTGCGCCTGGACAGTCTCGGTTGACACTGCCAGAGCGAAACCGATCGCCAGAACGATCAATGATCCATGCAACAAGATTCGTGCAACGCGTCCCATGTGTTCTCCCATCCTTACGGGGGTCGGATCTTAGAATGACCCACCGAACTGAAAGTGCGGTTTCAGCTTTCCTTTGTCCTCGCCGCGCAGCGGAATACCAAAATCAAATCCCAAGAGCCCCATTCCTGGTACCGCCAAACGGAATCCAAAGCCATACGACGTCCATAAGTCTAATGGATCAATACTCGTTGCGCTCAACCAAACATTACCGGCATCGAAAAATAGCAACCCGTGAATCTGCTGAGAGACAACCGGGAAGACTACCTGCGCATTGAGCACCAACAAGGCCTGGCCGCGGGCGGTGTCGACCGGGCTGTAGTTCAGGTCGCCGATAAATTCACCGGGCGCAGTGCCAGGGCGTGGAGCGGTGCTGTTGGTATCCTCGAATGCGACGATCGAACGGTCGCGGTAGCCGCGGATCATTCCATCAGAGCGAATCCCGCCGGCATAGAACAGTTCAGAGTACGGGACAGAACCGCGTCCTGCTCCCGATTGAATTACACCAACGTTCAAAGTTGGCGAGAACGTGAATCCCTTCCACACCTTCTTGTACACCGAATAGTTGAAATTGTGCTTGGTATAGTTCCAGTCGCCGCCGATAAGTCCGCCGGCAAACTCGGCGCGGTAGCTCGAACGGCTGCCACGGGTTGCGAATTCGGGCAAATCGCGAGAGTCGCGCGAAATCGAGAAGGAGGTCGCCGAGATCAGACCATCGCTTGTGCTATATCTCGCCGCCAGGGAAGGATCGGAGAAGTCCGTGTACTCGAAGTTCTCCAACCTGTAGTTCCAATAGACGCTAAAGTAGTCGTCCGGCCACTTCAGACGGCGCCCCAGCCGTGTCGAGAGCCCGGTGGAGTTCTGCGTGAAGTCCTCGGTACCGGAGATGAACGGATCATCGTAGGTC
>JBKKDE010000413.1:0-4778 GCA_046708665.1 Candidatus Zixiibacteriota bacterium
TGCGAAGAGAAGTGGGAGTACGTTCGTGACAATCCCGTCAGGCATAAGTTGGTTGAGAAAACGGAGGATTGGCCGTACGCGGGAATTGTGCATGATTTCGTCTGGCCGTGATCCTCGGGATTGGGCAAAGAGCAGGCTCGCGAGTACGCTCGTCCTCCATTTAAGCAGTCAGGTGAAGTTTGCAATTGAATGGTGGGTGGGAAATAGAGCTGGCTCGCGAGTACGCTCGCCCTCCATTTAAGAAGTCAGGTGAAGTTTGCAATTGAATGGTGGGTGGGAAAAAGAGTAGGCTCGCGAGGACGCTCGCCCTCCATTTGAGAAGTCAGGTGAAGTTTGTAGTGGAGTGGTGGGTGGGAAATAGAGCAGGCTCGCGGGTACGCTCGCCCTCCAGGTCGACGACATTCATGACTTAACGATTTCGGGCCCCCGTAGCTCACTTGGAAGAGCAGCAGCCTTCTAAGCTGTTGGTAGCAGGTTCGAATCCTGCCGGGGGTATTCTCATTCTCGCAGTGGACTTCACCCCTTTCATGTGATAGATTCATGCGGCTACGGTGGGTGTAGCTCAGTTGGTTAGAGCACCAGGTTGTGGCCCTGGTGGCCGAGGGTTCAAGTCCCTTCACCCACCCTCCTCCGAAGCTTACATTCAAGCGGCAAGGAGGACTCACTGTGCGCTGGTGGAATTCCTTGACAGGACAGAAAGCGCCTGCGAGATTGATAATGACGTTTGTGCAGTTTCCCGTGCTCAGCAATACTTGATGGAGGGGTCACCCATGAAATCCTTGCGAAGTGCGGCGGCAATCGTAGTTGCGATGGCGCTATTGCTGGCTGCTTGCTCCGATGACGATTCGTCAACCAACCCACCGAATTCTGACCTAAGCAAGGCGACGTCGGGCTACTCGGGGGAATTTGTCAGGGACTACTTCGATCTCCTGTGCCGGGTCGTCAAGGCGACGCCGGGGTTTTTCCCGCCTCAGGCGGCGAGAGCGTATGGCTATGTCGGAGTGGCCGCGTATGAAGCGGTCGTCAATGGAATCGACGATGGGACGAGCTTGGGTGGTCAGTTGGATGGTTGGTCGGCAGCATCACTGCCAACTCCTGACCCTGAATTGGAATACAATTGGGCGATCGCTTCGAATGCCGCCGTTGCGCAAACGATGCGAAAAATGGTCGAGGCGCGCGCGAGTGTCGAGAATCTGGAACTGATCACTGCTCGCGAGGCCGCGAATCACACAGATCTCTCTGACGGCGTATCCGAAGAGGTCGCGGAACGGTCGACGCAGTTCGGCTTGGCTATCGCCGCAGCGGTCGTTGCATACTCGGCCGGAGACGGCGGGCATGAAGCGTATCTTGACCCATTCCAGCTGCCGTATGACCGGCCGTCGACGCCGAAGGACTGGATACCGACCGGCGCGGTAGCGAACCCCATATCTCCGTTCTGGGGATCCTGCCGTCCGTTTTTGGCAGAGAATGTGTCGATGACACAGCCGACCATCCACGAACCATTCTCAACCGAACCGGGCTCAGCATTTCATCGCGAAGCCATGCAAGTCTATAATCAGGTGCGCAATAACACCCTCGAGGAAGTTGAAATCGCCAAGTATTGGGCAGATGACCCGTTCAACACGTGTACGCCAACCGGTCACACGTTTAATATTCTCACCCAGCTCTTGGAAGAAGCAGATGCGACCCTTGAGTTGACTTCGGTGGGATATGCGAAGTTAGCGATCGCAGAGAACGACGCCTTTATCGCGTGTTGGAAAACCAAGTACGACTACACGCTGATTCGTCCGGTCTCCTATATCAAGCTCTACATCGACCCGACATTCAATACCGTCATCGGAACGCCCCCATTCCCCGCCTATTCATCAGGGCACTCCGCAGAGATTGGAGCCGGTTCGAGGATATTTGTGCAGCTGTTCACCGACGGGAGCGGGAACTACGCTTTCACAGACTACAGCCAATTGCAATACGGCTTTCCAGCACGCAACTACACAAACTTCCATGAGATGGCGGAAGAGTGCGCAAACTCGCGCTTCTATGCCGGAATCCATTACGTGATGGACAACAACAAGGGGCTCCAGACAGGACGCGCGGTGGGTGACAACGTCAACAACCTGATTGATTGGCCGACCGACCTCGAATGAGGAACCCTATGCGGACTCTGCCCTGCGTGCCCGCACTTACGTGTTCGGTCGCACTCATTGCAGTGCTGGTGTCGGGGTGTGCGAGCAAGGAGGCGGAGATTGCGCGCGTGGTGAAAGAGTTCGTGCCACTCGAAGCCCGCGCCATTGATCTACGACAGGCCCGATTTGCGCTCGCCGATTCCATCCGGTTCGCGCAAACGCGGCTCATGGAACTGCCTGCGGACTCACCGGAGCGCGCCGAAATGGACCGTCATATTAGTGAATTCCTAAAGGACAAAGAGGTGCTATTGAACCAGTCCTTGGCGTTGGCTGACACTGTTAAGGCGTCGATTGAGGTCCTCCTTTCCGGAGTGCTCCAGAACGAAACCGACAGGGATCGCTTTTACAAGTTGCTCAATGCCGAGCTCAAATCTCGCGGGTATCAGGTAGATAAACCGGCGGGCTAGACCCGACTCGCCAGAATCTGACATCAGAATTTGCACTTCTTGTACCTGCCGTTAACCCCTGAACAATGAAGATGTTGATGATTGATCCACAGGTGCTCATGTGGTGGCCGCGCCCTCACTTCGCACGGAAACGTGCGACTCGCTGCCAGGCGGTGGAACGCGGCTACCTCATGAGCGCCAATGTAACACCCAACAACACAACGCGTTAGTGGCGATGCATAAAGTTTAACCTCAAGGCCAGAGTATCCCGTAACTAACTTACTCTCTACATGCTCCCGATTCTCGTATAATGGGAGTGAGTATGAGAAATCGTGCCAACCAAATCCTTGTGTGTGGCTTTGTGGCGGTCTTGCTCGCGAATGTCGCGGCGCCGGGACTCTTGTTGCACAACTGCAGACAATTTGGCACACGCTCGACAGAGCTCTGCGCGTGCTGCGAAGCCGAGTTGGAGTCTTCGGGCGGTTGTTGCTCCATGAAGTCTGGGACTGCAGCTAAGATCGCTCATCCTGAGACGGCCATCGGATCGGAGTGTTGCTTCACCAGCATTGAGGCACCCTTCTCGTTTGACGGGCATGGCGGCCTTCAGAGTGCCCCGCTCGGACTGCATGCTGATCAGAGTTTAATCGCCAGTTTTGATGGGACCGATAGGCCCAATACGACCTATTCTTTTTGTAATACCGATTTCCCCGACCGACATTCATCTGATCCACCCTCTTACATACTGACGCATTCCTTCCGCTGCTAGGGTCCCTCGCGGTATCTTCGATAGATTCGTCTCCCGTCATCGGGCGGCGTATCCGTGTTTTTGTGTGCGAGTTTGCACCAATCACGACTTAGCGGAATGGATGAATGATGAAATACTCTCGTATTGCAGTATTCGTACTCTGCGCGGCATCGCGACTCTATGCTCAGGCACCACCGTCTGATACGCTGACGATGGATCGGGTTGTGCAGGAAGTGGTGCGCAATAATGACCGTCTCAAGGCCGCGGCATTCATGGAAGAAGCGGCGCGTCGGGAGGTCGGCCCGGCGGGTGCCTGGGATGACCCGATGCTCATGCTCGGTGTACAGAACCTGCCGTCATCATTCCGTTTCAACGAGGACATGATGACAATGAAGATGGTCGGGCTCTCACAGCGTCTCCCCTACGCCGGAGAGAAGGGCCTACAAGCCGAGTCGAAACGCGCGAGCGCCGATGCCGTGGCCGAGGAGCGGAAGCAGACAGCGCTCGATCTTGTGGCTGCCGCGAAGACCGCGTATGTCGAGCTGTACTACCATCAGCGTGTAATCGAAGATCTCAAACGTCAGCGGGAGTTGGCCGAACAGATCGCAGCCAGCGTGCGTTCTCGGGTTGAGGCCAACCTCGCCGGGATGGATGAGTTGAATGCGAGCTTGGCGGCGATGTGGCGACTCGATGCCGAGATTCTGACTCACCACAATGACGCCCACACGGCGCATCACCAACTGGATGCGTTGCGCGGCGTGATCTCCCCTGATGACATGCCGGCTGTGGCGCCTCCGAAAGTCTCTGACTTGCCCGACACATTCCTGGTTTGGACCGATTCAGCGCGGGTGAATTACGCGCCGTTGCGGCAGATGCTCCTCACGGCCGAGAGCTATCGATTGAATGCGAAAGCGTCGGACCGGATGAGCTGGCCGATGCTTGAGTTGTCGGCGAGCTATGGTATTCGGCAGGACTTGGTCATGGACGACGGTATGGTCGAACCACAGGACAACATGTGGAATTTCGGCGCGACCTTTTCACTGCCCATTTTCAAGGGTCGGCAAGAAAGACAGATGGCGCGTTCAATGACCGCGATGCAGCGCCAGATGGAAGCCGAGGCGGCGCAGATGGCGAAGGATGTCGACGCCGAGTTGCGCGCGCTTTACATGCGTGCCGAGCACTTTCGTGATGCCGCCCGGATGTATGAAGACAAGATTGTGCCGGCCGATGATGAGGCGTATAAGACTGCTCTGGCTGGATACTCATCGGGGCGAACCTCGCTGCCCGACTTGCTCAATTATGCGATGACGATCTACCGCGATCGGATGACGCTGACCGATTTGCAATTGGCGTATGCCGTGGCAGTTTATCAGGCGGAGCGTTACACAGCGGATGCGGGACAATACCTCACCCAAGCAGGTGAGTAACGAAGTACGGAGTCTATCATGACACACAATGACGATC
>JBKKDE010000414.1:0-4697 GCA_046708665.1 Candidatus Zixiibacteriota bacterium
GGTATTGCCTGACGCACTGTTGCGCATCTCACAACTTCGTCGGACGTGGTCGCCGGCTTTCAGGGTTACCTGTTTGCAGTTTGTTGAGTCACCGAGACGCGAATCGACTCATCAAGCTCAACCGCGAAGTGTTGACCCGACGGCAGCTCGATCTGCTTGCCTTTGGTCGCCAGCGCGATCGCTCCACCAGCCGCGGCCCCGGCAGCTGCTCCAACCGCTGCGCCCTTGGCTCTCTGCTTGCTGCTCGACAACGCGCCAATCACTCCGCCGATCACTGCACCAGCCGCGACCTTTTCCTCGTCGCTGATCTTGTCACCATCGGCAACCAGGATGACCGGGCTAGTCGAAAGCGAATGCAACTTACCCGAGGGATCCACCAACTGATCAAACGCCAAAGTCATCTGCGCCTTGCCAGTCGTGCGGTGCGGCTGCTCGACAACAATCAGACGGCCGCGGACTTCAGTACCGGCGGGCAGGACTGTCATCTGATCCACGCGCACATGTTCGTTCAATCTCGCTGTGAAGTTGTCCCCGGTCTTGTTGGTATTGGTCGCGAGGGAAGAGTTCAGCGAGAGATGGAGCGTTGATCCGGCGGGAACGGTGACCATCTTTGGCCAGTTCGAGTTTGAGGTTGTGTTCGAGTTTGATGTTGTGTGCGAGTGTGATGTTGTGTTCGACTTTGGTGTTGCGTTTGCCTTTGCTGTACTGTCAGCTTTGTCCTTCGCTAGATCTGCGGCGATGGCCCGTTCCTCCGCAGACTGACAGCCCATGAGACTCACGATGGCAAATGCGGGCACGAGTGCGCCCAATGCCAGTTTCTTGAGTATGCCGGTTGTGTGTTCCATCATGTGACACTTCCTTTTCTTCCGGGAGCGAGACGGCGTTCCCAGTCCGTTGGCCCGTAGGGCCCTAAACGTAAATCATACTTGTCGTAATGATCAGGTGCGAAGCGCGGTGAAGTTCCCGACGCGTAACGTTCTGCTTTACAACGACTGACTACGGCCCTTTGAGGATAAGGCGAGGCCCACAAGAACTGCGATGGTTCCTCCGATCAAGGCGAAGATCCAGCGCGAACCATTCTCTGTCACCGAGGCGCTCATCGAGCCAACTTCAATCGTGGTGCGGCTGTTGCTATAGTCAATCACTCCGAATATGATCGCCACTACACCCAGTATGACCAATACAAGTGCAATCGGTTTCATCGCAATTGTTCCTCTCGGGTGGGAAGACGGCGACATCCGCCGCCGTCTCTCAAGTCAAAGCAATACTGCTAATGGTAAAACGTCCAACCGACTGTTGCCTTTGCGTCCGGCGCATCCGCCAGCCCCAGCTTCGCTTCGATGAAGAAGCGATGGCCGTTGGCCAGCCCCTTTTCGATACCACCGAGAATACTGGCACCAAATTGCGTATCAGACCCGCCGCCGTTATCAGCGCTGACCATGAATGCGCCAATTCCGCCGCCCAGGTACGGCGTCCATACATCCCAACGCGAAGCGAAGCGGTAGGCCGCTTCAGCATTGAGCGCGAACAATGTCAGACCATCACCGAAGCCAATTTCGACATTTGGCTGGAAGCGTACATGGTTTCCGAAATTGCCGAAGTCCAGATGCGCACCAAAGTGAAACTGATCGGGTGAGAATGTCAGACCGACACGCGGTCCCCAGCCACGAAACCCGACTTTGCTGCCCGGGTCATCCATGTCCTGCGCGTGTGAGACATTCGGGGCCAGTGAAAGCGCAAGCGCCATCACCGCAGCCACGCCATTAATCATCAGAAACTTCTTCATCGTCCGTTCCTCCGTATCCCGATTCGGGATGTGTTAGGTAAAATCCGGGATACGCAGCGTTGCGCATCGCCGAAGTCTTCGCATGAACCAGTGCAGTTGTTGCCAAGTCTCACCGGACACGGGCAGTTGCCCGAGCCCAAGCTTGGGGAGAATGGTCATGACTCGTGTGGTATCATGACCACGCTCTCCGCCTTACTGTACCACTTCTGCGTGCTGCGCCCAGTCCTACCTTATCAATCCAAGGATTGATTTGTGATCTGGCTCCAAAGATTGAGTGCTTCGCGACTCCTTCACCTTTTTCTTCTCGCTATCACAGCGCACCTGCCTCAGAGGTGTATCGGGAGGTTTGCAGAGGGGCAGGCCGCAACCTACCCCCCGAGAGCGCCCCTCCCGAGAAAGCCGCTTAATTCTGATCTATGGCCTCGTCGTAAACGTCCACACTTTCTGTGATGCGAGCGCGTTTCCGGAAATGTCCTTTACGGCTGTTGTGATCGTGACCGTGTAGAGCGTACTCGGCGCGAGCAGAACCGATGGCGTAAAGATGGCGATCGTTTCCGGGTACGAGACCACTCCGACTGCCTGATTCGATCCGGCGGTGACAGTAAACGTCGACGTCGTCAGAGTTGTGGGATCAATGGCATCGTTGAAGTACGCTCGGATCGTCCCGCCGCGTGGCACATTCGTGGCGCCATTTGCCGGATCAGACGCTGTCACAATTGGGCCGACATTGTCGCTGGCGCTGCCAGTCGTGAAGAACCATGTGTAGTTATACGCCAACGGATTTCCCGACAAGTCTGTAGCAACCGCTGTAATCGTTGCCGAGTAGACAGTGTTCGGACTGAGATTGCTCGTCGGCTTGAACACAACGGCGGCACCGACCGTGGTTACCGTTCCTGGGACCCCGTTACCACCGCTACGTACGACAAAACTCTCGGTCGTCAATGTCGACGCCTTCATCGGCTTTGTAAAGCTGGCCGCCACGTTGACAGTGATGGGCACATTCAGCCCGTCAATAGTCGGTACCACGCCGGTGATCTCGGGAATCGGCTCGGTAACAAATATCCATTCGAAGTCAGCAGCGAGGCCGTTTCCGCCGGCGTCCTGGGCACCCGTCGTGATGGTGCCGTTATACAGTGTGTTTGGGGTCAGTCGCGTGGCCGGATTGAATGTCGCAGTCAGGCCGGAGTAGCTGACTGAGCCGGGGACGAACCCGCTGCCATCCGTCAATCGGAATGTCGCAGTAGTCAACGTGGCCGCATTCATGTTCTCGCTAAACGTCGCGGAGATATTCGCGATCGTCGATACGTCGACCGCCTCGTTCTCGGGAGTAACAGAGATTACAGCCGGAGGATCGACACTGATGCCCCCACCGACGGTGAAACTCCACACGTAGTTGACGGCAAGCGCATTGCCCGCCAGATCCAAAACACCCATACTGATTGTCGCTGTGTAGACATCCCCCAGCGACATGGGCTCTGTCGGATTGAAAGTTGCACCCGTGTGGAATGGCGTGACTACGCCAGGCACGAGGTTTCCGCCCTTCCTGACGGTGAATGTCGACGTCGTAACGCTCAGGGGATTGACAGGTTCGCTGAATCCGACACCGATTGTACTCGATGCCGCAACATTGCTCGACCCGTTGGAGGGCACGGCCGTCACCACGGTCGGACGAGTCACGTCGGGCGGCGGAATTGGAGTGATTGTGGTAAACGTCCATGTGTAATTCGCGCTCATCGGGTTGCCCGCCAAGTCCGTGACTCCTGTGAGCACGCTCGCGGTGTACACGAGGTTCGGGGCCAAGTCGCTGGTCGGATTGAATATCAGTGTATTCCCGCTCAGCGTGACGATGCCGTCATATTGAATGCTTCCGAACGTGAGTCTGACGTTTGCAACTGAAAGGGTGGCCGGATTCATCGCTTCACTGAACGTGATGCTGAGATTGGCGCCCAATAGAACATTGACGGCCCCGTTCGTAGGAACGGTAGTGAGGACCGTCGGAGCTGTACCATCCGGATTGGCGGATGTCGTGAATGTCCACACGTACGCCACGGCGAGCGAGTTCCCCGCAAGATCCTTGGCGAGTGTCGTGATTGTGGCCGTGTAAAGAAGTCCGATACCCAAATTGTTCGTGGGGTTGAACGTCGCCGTTGTGCCGGAATACGTAACCGTTCCCGCCACCGGAGTTGCGCCCTGTGAGAGGGTAAACGACGAAGATGTGATGGTGCCGGCGTTCATGGGCTCGCTAAATGTCGCTGAAACGTTCGCCGATGCCGAAATGGCCGATGCCGTATTCGCGGGAATAACTGAGATAACAACTGGCGCGCCCACGTCGGACGAGGAAACCGTTGTGAACGTCCACACCTTCGGCTGAATCAGGATATTCCCCGACAAGTCCGTGACCGCGCTCGTGATTGTCGCCGTGTATACTGTGTTGTTGAGCAGTACGGCGGAAGGAGTGAACACGGCCGTATTGCCCGAATAGCTGACTGCGCCGGCGACGGCCGTCGCGCCCCTTTGAAGCAAGAACGTCGACGTAGTGACAGTCAATGGATCAATCACTTCGCTGAATACGGCGGAGACTGTCGCGTTCAGTGCAACGGATGACGCGCCGTTCTGCGGCACCGTGGACGCGACAACCGGGGGGGCCGCATCAATTGTAGTACCTGTGGTGAAGTTCCAACTGAAATTCGTTGCGAGGCCGTTTCCGGCGAGATCCTCCGCTGCCGTGCTGATCATGGCGGTATAGACCGTATTCACGAGAAGTTGGGCGCTCGGGTGAAGCACCGCCCCAACGCCTGGAGAATACGTCACAGTGCTCGGTACTGCTGTCGCACCGTGTCTCAATGTAAAGGTTACTGCCGACACAGTTGACGCTGTCATGCTCTCACTGAACGACACAGTGAAGTTTGTG
>JBKKDE010000415.1:0-5466 GCA_046708665.1 Candidatus Zixiibacteriota bacterium
CTGCTGCGGGGATTGCTCAAGTGCGGCAACTGCGGCGCGGCGATGATGCACACGTACGCGAAGAAGGGCAATCACCTTTACAGGTATTATTCGTGTCGGCAGAAAATCGGTCGTGGTACCGATGCATGCCCAACGGAATCACTCCCGGCACAGGAGATCGAGGACTTTGTGGTGGAGCAGATCAGGAAGTTGGCCAGGGATCAGGAGTTGCAGCAGCAGGTGTTTGAAGAAGCGCTGGCACAGCAAAGGGAAGCGAACATCGAGTTGGTTGAGGAGCGCAAGCGGCTACAGCGAGACGTGCAGGCTAAGCATGAGGAAGCGAAGCGGCTGCTATCGGCCATTGGGACGAATGGCAAGCCTCTGTCGGCATTGACGGATCGAATTGGTGAGATTGAGACCTCCATCGGTCAGATTGAGAAGAGGATCAAAGAGATTGACAGGGCCGTGTGCGCGAGATCGCTGGACCCGAATGATCTGGCCCAGAAGCTCGAAGAGTTCGATGGTGTCTGGGACGTCATGACTCCCACCGAACGAATCACAATACTCCATTCACTGATTCGGTCTGCCCTTTGCAACAACTCGCGAGACGTGGCTGTGCAATTTAAGGAGCATAGTAGCCACCCATAATTTCGCCCCGAAATCGACATCCACTTGGATTGACTCGCATCGTCGGAATCCCTACTTTGAAACCGTCGCGAGTCGTCTTCACGACAGGTCCCGTCAATCTGACCCTTCGCTGGCATCACCATTTGGAGGTAAAGCAATGCGTCTGACATCCGTCTTTGTGGCATTTTCCACTACTTCAGCCTTAGTCTTGATTCTTTCCAGTAGCTCACGGGCCGGCAACATCTGCTTCGACTCGGCGATTGCCTACGGGGCAGGCGAAGCCCATTCTGCCGTCACGTCAGCTGACCTTGATGGAGACGGTGACTTCGATCTTGCGGCGACGAATTACCTGAGTCAGAGCGTCATGATTCTCTTGAACAATGGGGACGGCACTTTTGCGACAGGGGTCAATTTCACCGTGGGTGATTTCCCACATTCGCTCTGCGCGGCCCGTCTGGACGGCGACGGTGACATCGATCTGGCGGTCGCAAACAACAGCAGCGGTAACTTGTCCATTCTGCTGAATAACGGGGACGGAACCTTTGCATCGGCCGTCAATTATGGAGTCGGCCCTTCGCCGCTGTCCATCGAGGCCGCCGATGTGGACGGCGATGTCGATCTCGATTTAGTCCTGGCCCTGGGTGGCCAGGATGTGATCTCCGTCATGCTGAACAACGGTAGTGGTGTGTTTGCAGCGGCGGGAAGTTATGCAACAGGCGATACGCCTGCCTCCCTGAAGGCGGTCGATCTGGATGGAGATATTGACGCGGACATCGCGGTTGCCAATTACAACAGCAACAACGTCTCGGTCTTTCTTAACAACGGCAGCGGGTCATACGCGGCGGCGGTCAACTTTGCAGTCGGAAGTCAACCTCGGGGGTTGTCCGCTGTCGATCTTGATGCGGACGGCGATCGCGATATTGCAGTCACCAATTCGGCCAGCGGCAATGTCTCTGTCTTGATGAACAATGGCAATGCGACGTTTGCAGCGGCGGTGAATTACGCCGCCGCTTCGCAGCCCTGGGCTATTTTCGCCGCGGACTTGGATGGCGATTTAAATCCTGATCTCGCGGCGACTAACCTGACGTCCAATACTGTCTCTGTTCTCCAGAACAACGGTGACGGAACATTTGCCACGCCAATCGATTACCCGGCTGCGTTCAGCCCAGAGTCCATCGTTGCTGCTAATCTGAACGCGGACATGGACGCCGATCTGGCGGTCGCGAATCAAGGTCGAGTCTTGGTTCTACTGAATTGCACGGCTGATACTTTCTGCATCTGTAATTGCCACGCCGATCCGGTCTGTGACGCAGTCATCAACAACGTCCAAGATGTTGTCGTGACAATCAACGTCGCGTTCCGGGGCGCTGCGGCCATACCTGATCCCAATGGATCATGCCCATTCGAAACGACTGACGTAAATTGCGACACGTTCACCAGTGTGATTGATGTTGTGAAGGTCGTCAACGTCGCCTTCCGTAGTGCGAACGCAGCCACGGAATTCTGCAATCCGTGTCCATGATCGAATGAGTCGCGCGATGAAATTGTAAAAGCCCGTGGGGTCGAGGTGGCTCCACGGGCTTTTTGTTTCCATGCGTAATAGGCCTGTCGACCGGAAGCTGGCGGAGTTTGATGGGGTGTGGGAGGTGATGCATCCGACCGAGCGACTGCAAGTTGTACGTTCGCTGATTCAAGCAGTTACCTACACTAAAACAGGAGATATAATCACCTCCTTCCGCTTCGCCCTCTGCTAGTTACCCTCGGAGCTTCAATCGATAGTTCTACCGGCGACTCTCCGGACTGGTCGAGAAGATGTCACATTCTCTTGCCTGGAATTCTCCAGGTTGTCTTGCTTTCGCGTCATGAGTCGAATCACGATGTGGTCATTGCAATGCATCGCCTCCGCCAGTGGAAAGGTATCCCCAAAGTCGACAGTCACAGACGTCCGCAGCCGTCCAAAGGATGGTGTTTGCGGCAGCCGTACTGGCGGGTTGGGTTACCGCGCGGCCGTGGCTACTTCTGAGCGCTTCTCGTCTCCGCTTTCAAACGTGTAGTGCGCCAACTCGAGTCGAGTGTGGAGGGCGAGTTTTTCGAGGATATTGTGTACGTGGCTTTTGACGGTGTGAACGGCAATGAACAGCATCTCGGCGATTTGCTTATTGCTCTTCCCCTTGGCAATCAACTCGATGACCTCCTGTTCACGCTTGGTCATCTTAACCGACTTCAAGATCTTGCTCTTTTGCCCGCTCTGCAGGGCGTGTTCGACGATATGGGAGAAGAGCGTACTCGTCAGTGGAGGCGGAAGAACCTTCACACCTTTGGCAACCGTGCGGATGGTATTGAGGAAGTCGTGGAGAGTTGCATCCTTCATGATAAATCCAGAAACACCCTCTTTCACGAATTCCGCAACCTCCGCATGAACCGGTATCAGGTCCATGACGACGATTTCTACCTTCGGAAGCTCTTTGCGCATCGATTGAACGATCTTGACACAGTTCAGATTTCTCAGGCCTATATCCAGCAGGAGAACATTGGGTTTGAACGTGCGTGCCTTGTTGAGGGCGTCGCCGTTCATACCACCTACAGATATCGCCTTGATGTCTGGTTCTTCGTTGAGGATTGCTGTAGCGCCTTCGCGCAACAGGCGATTGTCTTCGACCAAGAGAACGCGTATTGCGGGCATAGCGTTATACCCCCATGAAGGAGCGAGCCAACCGCCGACACCCTAACCCCTCACCGTTGAAGTGGATTGAGCCGCCGACGGCTCACAATTCTGACTTCCCTATCCCAACGATAACAACCAATTCGCATTTACGCAAGCACTGCTATTTCCAATAGGTGCCCAGTTTGAGTGTCACCGATGTCGTCAAGGTGATCAATGGCGCATTCCGTGGACAGACCGTCGCGGCTAACTACGTCGATCCATGTCTATGATCGGGTGACGATGTGATTTTATGCAGCCCGTGGGGTTGAGGCGGCCCCACGGGCTTTCTCTTGGGCGACCATCAGAGCATCGGATGACAGCCGAACAAATCCATGAGGACAGGATCGCCGCGTAATCGTCGGACGATCTGGCCGAATTCATGCGTATATTCTGGTGGAGTTGTCAGTTGGCACCAATCCAATCAATATCTGTCACACGCTCACTTTGGGAGTTCGGTATGCATCGTGTCACCCAATTCATCGTCATCTTGGTCGTCTTGGGATTCGGCGTCGGCGCGCTTGGTCTTGCGACAGAGCGAAAGCAACGGCACTCGCCCGACCAACCACTGGAGCCTAATCTCCCGCCAAACCTGTCCGCGCGAGTGAGCTTGCCGAAGTCGCTGGATGGGAAGACTGTTGAGGCAAGACAGGCGCCCCCTGTGGAATCTCTCCGAGGCGACCCAACCGAGGCGGTGCCTGGACAATCGGCGGAGAGCAGCATTCGGGGAGTACCCTGCAGTGCGGTTGGCTGCTACTCAAGCAGCTCAAACGAGAACGAGGATTGTGCCGAGTTCGCAGTGGATACTCTGAATGGAGGATGCGTCGGGGGCTGGTTGAAGGCAACTCCACTGATTCCCTTTCAGATCATGTGCGGGCAATCATGGGCGGCAAGTGACGCGAGTGGCCAGCACACCGATGTGGATTGGTATCAGGCTACCGGGATATTAGAAGATTCGCTGACATGGTGCGTGACGGCCGAATTCAATTTCGACTATGAGCTGTGGAGCTACCCATGCAACGGCGGCTTGAAAAGGCTCTCTGGGTCGGGATCCGCCTGCGACACAGTGTGTTTTTCATACAGCACCGGCAATTCATGGCCCGCGTCCGTGGTAATCTTTCCGTCCGCGTCCAATTTCACTGCCATGCCCTGCAATTTGGGCCCATGGAACTACCACATTTGGTTCATTCCGAATTGCGAGATCACGTGTCCCCCGGGCAGTGTTGATGAGGGCGAGGGGTGCTCGGCTGATCCCTCCATCGACAACTTCAATGGCGGGTGTTTTTCCTCACCGCAAGTCTACAGTACGATCACGCCGGGACAATCCGTTTGCGGACAAATATCCAGCCAAGGCTTATCGCGCGATACCGACTGGTACCGTACTGCATCCCCATTGAATGTCGGAGACTTGCTGTCTTGGAAGGTTGAAGCGAACTTTCCACACGCAATCTACATCATCGATCAGCGCCGAGGGTGCTTTACGCGTCAGGTCGGATCAGATCTAGACGATCCGTGTAGCCCCTCTTTCGTCGATTG
The DNA here is from genome assembly GCA_046708665.1 of Candidatus Zixiibacteriota bacterium. Taxonomy (GTDB): domain Bacteria; phylum Zixibacteria; class MSB-5A5; order WJJR01; family WJJR01; genus JACQFV01. The sequence goes on from JBKKDE010000415.1 coordinate 4,844, forward strand.
GAAAGTGGATTCTGCTGGCATCTACACCTTCGTCGTGGGAGCACTTCAGTCTGACTACGGTTATCCCTGCGCAGAAGGCCCCTGGAAGTATACTGCGACACTCGAACTCTGCTCCCCGGAATGCACTCCTGGAGGCACACCAGAGGGTGAAGTCTGCGATGAATATAGCGGCGACGGTTACAACGGAGGTTGCGATGGTTACGGGTTCTCTCTTCAACCAATCGCATTGGGCGAACGAATCTGCGGACAGGCTTGGCGGAAGGCATCCTGCGGGAGTGAGAGTTGCTTCCTCGAACGCGACACAGATTGGTACGTCTACGACGCCACGGCGGGTGAGGACCTCACCTGGACCGTCCTCGCTGAGTTCGCAGTGGACATAGGAGTAGTTGATTTGACGTACGGCTGCGGAAGTCCGATTTTCTACCCCTTTGTTTGGAGCTTTGTTCTCTGCTCCCCGTTATCTGTCACCTATGAGGTGCCGGTCACTGGCCAGGTCATATTTTACGTGGCTCCTGCGATTCCACAACCCTTACCGGGCCCCCAATTGACGTGCGCAGACGGACCGTGGAGATACGAGGCCATCGTCGAGAATGCCCCATGTGAATGCCAGTGCCATGCCGACC
>JBKKDE010000416.1:0-2938 GCA_046708665.1 Candidatus Zixiibacteriota bacterium
CCCCGCGTGAAAAAGACGCCGGCATTTTCCACGCCGAGCTTCTTGAGGCCATACGGATCGCCGAAATCCCCAAGCTTGTTGCCGTTGTAGAAAATATCTTCGCCATGCAGACGAATGCCGACATGTCCCAGGCCATCGAACTGCGTGCCGACCTGACCGATCTCGCCGCTGACCAATTCATCATTCGAGACAATCTGGTTCGAACCGGTCGGCAGCCCGGTGGGGAGGCCGGGAATCGTCAGGCTGAAATGGCGTTTGCCGGGCATCGGCATCCCTTGCTCGTACAAGCGGCCGAGTTGAAACGTGCGGCCTTGTTTCACGAGCTGCGCCGCTTTCACCGATTTGGCGGGCTTGATGCGGTTGGCAGCGCCGCGCTGGTCCTCCGCGCCGAATTCCGAGGGCCAGAACTTGTCACCGATAGGGTTCTTGTCGGTCGGCTTTGATTCGCCGCTGACCCACGCGGCGAGGCCCATCAACGACGCGCCGAGCATCGTGCCGGTCAGTAGAGTCCGCCATCCGGAGGAAGTTTGCGATCGTATCATGGTGCTGGTTCTCCTGATCTGGAAGAGGTGGAATTCGGCAATTGAAGTTTCGGTCGGAGGAGGATGGCGATCAGCAGCGACAGGGCGAACAGGCCGACCAGGCTGCCGACCGCAATCACGCGGTTTTCGTTGTCCCAATAGCCCTTGATTCCTAACATAAGAAACAACAGTCCCGCAAGAACATTCAGTCCACTGAGATAATGGGGGGGACGCAGGGCCGCAGGCAGCCAGCGCCGATCCATCCAGAGCGTGATCATGCAGATGAGTCCGCAGGAAAGCACCCCGGTGAAGAGATTCACCGGCGTCATCGCAGCCAGCAAGAGCTTCGGCTTCGGCAATGGTTGAGCCGCTTCCTCGCTTGCGCTTCGGGTTAGTGCTTGTTCGGCGGGCGTTGGAATTGCCGCAGTCATTTGCCGGATAAAGAGCCAGCCAAGGATGAGAAATGCCACCGAGGCGCACCAGCCGATGATTCCGCGGCGCAGCTTCCGCGCCCGGTCTTTTGTCCAATCGACAACGAACGAGCGGAGAATTTCGTCGGCGATGCTGCAGGCGATCTCCACCGTTCCGTAGAGGGTTCCCAACATCGTGAGGAAAGCGCCGATGACGTACAGCGGCAATAGCCACGAATGGATCTGCGTCACGAACCGGGCTTGCAGGTTGAGCATGTTGCTCTCGTCCGGCACCTCGTGCCCAGGACCAAGGAACATCGCTCCCGAAGCCACGAAGACCGCGCTAAAGACGACGACCAGCAGAAAACTGATCGCACAATCGACGAGCGGGGCGTTGATCCACTTTCGCACTTCGTGACGCGGATCGGCGGCGATCTCTTCGAGCATCTGCGGCGTGGCCCGGTGAGGGAGGACCCCCCAGCTCTTTTCCCGCAGCCACGAGGTGTAGCTGAGATAATCGAATCCCGCCCCGCCGATGACGCCAATGTAGCGAGTAACCTCGACCCAGACAGAATGTTTCGCAATCTCCGGATACTTCTCCGGCAGCCACTCGGGATACGACATGGGGTGGGGGAGAAGGCCCAGCAGGAGCTGCCACCAGTCGGGTTTGTAGAGCACGAGCGTCAGACCGGCACAAAGCACCATCGTCAAGACGATGGCGGTCTGAGTCTTTTCGAGGACCGCATATCCCCCTGTGGCGGACAGAATCAGCACCGCGAGCAGGATGCTCGCTCCCCAGAAGTAATCCATGCCGCCATGAAACAGGTGCCCGGTATTTGTCAGCCAGGTTGTGAGATTTCCCAAAACGCCCGAATGAAAGCTGATCCAGATGGGCATGGCGACGATCGAGATAAGCAGCAGCATGATCGGGAACCAGCCGCGGGGTCCGGGCAGTTCCAGCATCCGTTCGTAAGGATGCACGCCGGTCAGGATCATGTGCCGGCTGGTGCAAAACACCAGGGACCACTTGAGCAGCGAAGTCAGGGCGAACACGAACAGAATGTGATATCCAAACAAGGCCCCGCCACGCGTGGAGAAGATCAGCTCTCCCGTGCCGATCGTGAGTGAAGCCATGATCTCGCCTGGCCCGAAGACGCGAAGCCAGTCAATCAACGTGCGCGGAAGCTGGGGAGAGTCAGCCATTCGCGTTTTCTTCGCAGCGGGGAACTGGGTGAACCTGAATTCCAATCATAGCAGTCGCCGTCATGGAATCACCATCAGATCGCGGCTGAAGCGGGATAGCAATTGCGCTCCGTCGTTGGTGATGAGCACATTGTCGATGAGGCGGGCCCCGAGACGTTCGTCGCCCAGGAACACCGGTGGCTCGACGGTCACCACCATACCGGCTTGCAGGGTGTACGTGCTGTTGCCAAACAGGTGGATTGGTTCCGCCCAGGTGGGTGGAGAGCCGGGAGCGAGGCCGTAGCCGGTGAGGTGGACGCGGGCGTCGTCGAGCCCGGCGTTCGCGATGACTTGCTTGGCGGCGAGATGCGGGACAATCGCAGGGACACCGGCACGGATTTCGGCGATGCAGGCGTCGGAGGCCCGGCGGACAAGGTCGTAGAGCTCAAGCATCCGCGGCGTCGGCTCGCCGAGGCTGAACTGCCGGCCGATGGTGGAGGTGTAGCGTTTGCAGGTTGCTCCGTATTCGACATTGCCAAAATCCCCGCGGCTTAGACGCCGGTCGGTTGGGGCTCCGTGGCTGAAGCAGGAGCGTTCACCGGAGACGAGGTTGATGGGGCTGGCGGCGAGCCCGCTGCCAGCCGTCAGCAGGGCGTGATAAACCTCGCCGGCGATTTCGAGTTCGCTGCGGCCTTCCGCCAAGGCCGACTCAAACCGCGTCATGGCGACATCCGCGAAACGAGCCGCTTCGCGGATGTAGCTCAGTTCTGTTTCCGACTTCACCAGCGTCAGGTCGTGAATCAAGTTCGTCGCTTCGGTCACGCG
>JBKKDE010000417.1:0-13386 GCA_046708665.1 Candidatus Zixiibacteriota bacterium
GCCATTCACGGATCGACACGACTAATGCCGATGCGAAACGACACCGGACATCCTCAATTTAGCACTGATGGCAGTCCCTTTGAGAGGGACACTAACCAGACGCCACCGCGTGCGCATTCGCTTTGAGTAGACCCGCCCAACGGATCATATCCATCGAAGGCACAGACCCGCGCGTCCTCTTCGGGCGACACGGCGTATTTCTGTCGCTAATAGAAGCGCGTCTTGGGCTGAAGCTGACTGCGCGTGGCGATGAGGTTGTCGCCGTCGGAGAGCCTGGGCAACTCGATTCCGCATCGCGGCTATTTGTTGATCTTTTGTCGCATGTGGAGAAGACCGGCGAACTGTCGGAACGATATTTAAGCTACGCGATCTCTGTCTTGGAGGACGGTGGCGACGGCCCCTCAGCGCAGCTCGAGGCGATCGGGGCACCGGGCGCACGGCAGAAGATCACGGCCAAGACACTTGGGCAAAAAGAGTATCTGGACACCATCGAGAATTTCGATATCACGATTTGTGTGGGACCCGCTGGAACCGGCAAGACCTACCTCGCGGTTGCCATGGCTGTGGCCGAACTTAAAGCCAAGCTCGTCAGCCGTATTATTCTCGCTCGACCCGCAGTTGAAGCTGGTGAGTCGCTCGGCTTCTTGCCGGGTGATATCCGCGCCAAGGTTGATCCATATTTGCGGCCAGTGTATGACGCGCTCTATGACATGATGCCGATGGACAAAATGCATCGGTTGATGGAGAATGGGACAATTGAAATTGTCCCGCTGGCATTCATGCGTGGTCGCACGCTCAACAACGCGTTCGTTATTCTCGATGAAGCGCAGAATTCCACTGTTGGCCAGATGAAGATGTTTCTGACCCGCCTCGGCGAACGTTCGAAAGCCGTCGTAACGGGCGACTTGACCCAGATTGACTTGGCACAGCCGACAGCGTCGGGGCTGACGTTGGCCTGCCAAATCCTCAAAGGCGTCAAAGGCATCGGCATGGTATACCTGACCGAAAAAGATGTTGTCCGTCATAAACTCGTTGGAGCAATCATTCGCGCATTTGAACGGCACGAGGGTCGAGATGATAGCGCGCGTCGCAATCATCACCTGCAGTCTCCGAACGGTGTGGCTTCGCATGAGGACGACGAAGAGTAGCGGCCGGGTATGTTTCAGTTTCTCCTCAGGACTAAGCGTGCCATCGCGGCACGGGCGCGTACGCGGCTGGATGATGTCGCGGATTCGCGCAAGTACCGCCGGATTCAGACGGCCTTCCACTTACTGCTCGGTCTGATCGTTGTCACTTGCTCCATCGTCTTCTTCCCCCGACCCGAATTGTTTGTCCCACCAGACTTCCCGCGTGAGGGCGACATCGCTACCGCTGAGATTATTGCTCCGTTCGATATCATAGTCCTCAGAACACCTGAAGAGATGCGGGCCGCCGAAGAGGAAGTCCTGCGTCAGGCGCATCCGATCTTGTCCTACAACCGGACGATCGCGGACTCCGTGCAACGAACCTTAGGCGAGTTCTTTAATCGGGCGGAGCGCCTCGCCGCGTCTCCTATCAGTTCCTCACTGCGCAAGGAACGACTGGAGCAGGAGTTTCCATGGTGGGATATTGACACCCTGACACCCCCGCGACCAGGGGGCGGATGGCTGGCCCTACGGTTCACAACGGAAGATGCTGTACGTCGACTCTACACTGTTGGGGTATTTCCGGATACAGCTTTTTTGCCAACAAGCGCGAGCCCCTTCGTGGTGGTCGATCGCCCCGGAGTTGGGGAGATGCCCCTTAATCGCGATCAATTGATGGACCGTTCCACTTCGAAAATTCGATTATACGCCGAACTCGCGGAAGTCCCTGGGGTCGAGGAGGAGGAACGCTACCGACTGATGGCGGCCATCTCTCAGGTACTTGCGCCCAACCTGACCTATGACCATGACGCAACAGAGAAATACCGACAGGAACGTCTGGAGAAGATCGAGCCATACAAGGAGCGAATCTATCGTGGGCAGCGAATTGTAGCAAAGAACGAACGCGTGACCCGTGTTCACGCGGATCGATTGTCAGCTTTGGCCCAATTGCGGGCTGAGAGTAGGGACTCGGACAGCGCCACGGGGTATCTATTGCCAATCGGAGGACGGTCGCTCTTCGCGTTGTTCTGTGTTGCTGGGATGGCACTACACTTTTACCACTTCCGCCCGCGGTACCTAAAGCGCACGGCCGTCATATTGCTCATCTCGCTTCTTTGGATCTTTGTGTTGGGTGCATCAAGCATCGCGTTGAAGCTGGGATGGCCCTATCTGTATCTCATTCCAATTCCACTCGCGGCCATTCTGATTACGGTGTTAGTCGATTTGGGCACTTCATTGGTCTCGACAGTCTTCCTGTCAATCCTCGTCGGAGTGGTCACCGGATTCAACTTCCCTGTATTCGTTGTCGGTCTGGCTGTCGGCATGGTCTCTTCGTACAGTGTGCGCACAGTTCGCCGGAGGTATGACTTCTACAGACCGGCACTTTACGGTTCGCTGGCATACGTCCTGGCGATCGCCGTCATTGAGTCACTGCGTTACACGCAAACCGAAGGAATCTTGTTGTCAATCGGATACGGCGTGCTCAATGCAATCGTTTCGGCGGTTCTCTGCGTGGGCTTCCTCCCCATATTTGAATCACTATTCGGATTCACCACGGACTTGACACTTCTGGAATTGTCGAACTTCAATCACCCGCTCCTCAAGCGCCTGTCGCTCGAAGCTCCCGGAACGTATCACCACTCAATCGTGATCGGAAATCTGGCCGAGGCCGCCGCCGAATCGATTGGGGCCAATGCCCTGTTGGCGCGGGTCGGCGCGTACTATCACGATATCGGTAAGATGGAAAAGCCGGAGTACTTCATAGAGAACATGCGGCATACCAAGAACAAGCACGACAAGCTCTCGCCATCAATGAGCGCGCTCATTTTGGAGAGGCATGTCAAGGGCGGCAAAGAGCTCGCACTCGAACACAATTTGCCGGATGCCGTGATCGACTTTATCGAACAGCATCACGGGACAACCGTCATGAGTTTCTTCTATCACAAGGCGCAGAAGCAATCGCCGGATGAAGATGTCGCCGAAGAGGAATACCGTTACCCTGGACCGAAACCGCAATCACGCGAGACGGCTATACTGATGCTGGCCGACTCTGTCGAGGCCGTGACCCGCACGCTCGATGACCCCAAGCCGGGACGAGTCCAATCAGCCATCGAGAAAGTCGTCACCGACAAATTCCAGTCGGGCCAACTTGAGGAGTGCAGTCTCACGCTCCGCGACCTGCACAAGATTCAGGAAGCATTTCTCAAGATACTGATCGGAGTTTTCCACCAGCGGATCGACTATCCATCGGCGGCTGATGCGATGGATGACGATACTGATGATCAGCGACCGGCGCCAAATCCAGATTTGCCGTCGCGTCTGACATCACAGCCATCTCGATTCCCGGAGAGACAATAGGGCATGGCGATAGCAGTGAGCAAACGGCGCCTGGCGGTTGCGCCTAACACCGCGCGCGGACACGTCCAGAGGGTTGTCATCATTCGCGATGTTGCGGAAGCGCGCATTCCGACAACGAGATTGCGTACCTTGTTGACGCACGTACTGCTGGCCGAAAAACGTGTGGGAACTGTACATGTCATCGTGATCAATGACGCGACCATGCGTCGGCTGAACCGACGATTCATGGATCGGGACAAACCCACAGACGTCCTTTCGTTCCCGATGGGCGATCCAGTGCCGGGTTCGATACCAATGGCAATGATCGGGGAGGTCTATTGCAACTACTCGCATTGCCAGCGATGGGCGACGGAGAACGGCGGTACCATTGCCGATGAACTTTTGCGGCTCGCCGTGCACGGATGCTTGCATCTACTCGGCTACGATCATCACGACCCGGCGGACCATCGAAAGATGCTGCGCGCGGAGAATCAGTATCTCGATAACGGTGGGCTCATTCTATCGCGTGTAAACGCGGATGGCGGGCGCGAGCATGCTTGAGCTGATCATCGCCCTAACTTTTTCGGCGATCTTGCTGCTTGTGATGTATCTGACGAGCGCCGGAGCACTCCAATTGGACGCCCTTGTCGAATTGGCTGGAGACGGGTACGACGAGGATGATCGTCCACGGGGGCGGTGGGCACAGCTTGCACGCTCATCGCGCGATGTTCTGCTGGCTGCTGATCTATTCAAGTCGATGGCTTTCGGCGGCATGTTGGCGTTGGCCGTATGGGCAATTCCGTCATGGAGCGAGGCAACCGGTTGGCCCAAAATGCCCACCTTGATCGGCGCGATGTTCGTCATCTGGTTTGTTCACGTCATGATTGGTGATGTACTGCCACGACGCGTAGCCCACGCGGCGCCATCACCGCAATTGGTTTCTTTACGCCTCACTGCGCTGTCTGCCATTTGGCAGATTTTCCGCCCCATCCTACTTCTCACGCGCTGGATCGCCACATTACGCCCCTCCCCCAAACGCAGTGCGGAACGCGATGACATGGTCGAGCGCGCCTTTGATTCGTTGTCCGAGTCGGTGGGCATGGACGAGCCGGTCATTGAAGCGGGCGAGCGCGAAATGATTCGCGGCATCATCAGTCTTGAAACCACGGAAGTGCAAGAGGTGATGGTTCCGCGCGTCAATATCGTCGCGGTGCCGGTGGATGCCTCGATCGATGATGTGCGTCAGCGGATCGTGGAATCCGGCCACTCGCGGCTTCCGGTTTACGATGAGACACTGGATACGATAATTGGAATCCTCTACATCAAAGACCTCTTTTGCGCTGAGGCTGCGGGCGATATCAGTCTGTCGTCGTTGGCGCGTCGGGCATTCGTCGTTCCGGAAACCAAACGCGTCGATGCGTTGCTGGAAGAATTCAAACGAATGAAAACACACATTGCGATTGTCGTGGATGAATTCGGAGGTACTGCCGGGCTCGTCACCATGGAGGATATCCTCGAGGAGATTGTCGGTGAGATTGAGGATGAACACGATACAAACCGTAGTCCCATCGAACGGCTCGGTCCGGATCTAATACGTGCGGACGGAGTAGTGTCCCTGTACGATATCGCCGAGGTATTGGGAATTGATGTCCCCGACGAAGAGTTTGAGACAATTGGTGGGCTGATTTACGACCGTGTTGGCGGAGTCCCACGCATCGGGCAGTCTGTCGAAGAACACGGGCTAAAGATTACGATTGAGAAGATGGATGGTCAGCGTATCAAACGTGTCAACATAGCCCGAATGCAAGCTTCAACACCCGTCCCCGGTGACACATCCGACTAAGACATCAGTCTGGCGCATCGCTCAAATTCCACCTACGTTTGCAAACCGGGTGATCGCCGACTGCCCGGAATCTACGGCGTTTGCCTAAAATTAATCATGTCACAGCTTGATCTCATCGCATCGGTTCAAATCATCCTACCCAGCGAGGAAGAGCTTCAACTTCGATTCGCTCGGTTCAATGTCGAACTGTTCAAGTCGAAGTTGCCGATAGCGACGATTCGGTGGTCGACACGCATGCGCATCGCTGGCACGTGTCACCGTCATCGGGCACTGATCACGCTCTCGGTACCATATCATGAACGATTTCCCGATGATGTGGACGACACCCTTAAACATGAGATGATTCACCTTCGATACGCCGGGCATGGTCCGGCTTTCAAACGCGAAGCACAACGTGTGGGGGCGAGCATTCATTGCCGGGCGTATGAGGGCATCCACCCGCGGGCGAAGTATGTATATGCATGCCCAACTTGTTGGCGAGAATTTCATCGGACAAAGCCCGGAGAGCTGTTCTGCGGACGGTGCTCCAAAGGGCGCTTGCTCCCCCAGTTTCAACTCGTGCTAAAGCGCGAGCTCGTTGTCGACCGCGTTGCGGCGAAGCGTACACGGGCAGCGACCAAGATTGTGAGTAGACAAGTGTCGAAGAAAGTCGGCGCGAAACGGTCACTTCTCGGGCGCATGTTGCAATTATTCGAGTGAAATTGTTCGGGGTGAACGGCTTGACTCAGGATTGTAATCCAGCTAATTTTGCACCCCCATGGGCGGTGTAGCTCAGCTGGTTAGAGCAGCGGAATCATAATCCGCGTGTCCGGGGTTCGAGTCCCTGCACCGCTACCATTTCTCGCGATGAATCAGAATCTCCCGATACCCGACGCCGAATTTACGCTAACACAGATCGTATTTCCGTCGCATGTCAACCACTACAAGACGCTTCACGGCGGATACGCCCTTCAGTGGATGGATCAGGCGGCGTGGATTTGCGCGACGCGCTTCTCGCATAAGACAATGGTTACGATTGCCTCAGACCGCGTTGAGTTCAAGAAGCCAGTGCTGGAGGGAGCCATAGTCCTGCTGAAGGCCCATATCTCGCGGATCGGCCGGACTTCAGTCACGGTGGACGTTGAGATGCACGCCGAGCTCCCGTTGACGGGCGAACGATTCCTGGCAACTAAGGGGCAGTTTGTCATGGTAGCATTGGATGAAGCGGGGCAGCCGACTCCGGTGAAACCTTCGTAGCAGTCAGACCGACTTCTATCCCGCGCCCCCTCCGCACACTCACGCGTCACGACAATCTCGATTCGCATTTATTGCCCTCGGATTATTGCGACATCCGGCCAAAACGCAAAGGCAACCGCCGCGACAATCAGCATGAATTCCACCAAGTGGTTCCAACGGGGAATCTAGCCCGGGTAGAAGATGGCGAATCCGGCAAAGACTGTGAGCGAAATGTCGTCCTGCATGAACTCGAGCTGGCCATCGAGAACTGACCGTGCCCCCAACGGTTGGCAGGCACGTGCAAGCAGTACTCGAAGAATGCAATCCCTCAGCTGATCAAGATGATCTTCCAAATGTTGACATACTTGAACTTGCGGTGACCATACCAAGCGGCGGTCATGAACAGATTGCTGGCTGCAAGCAGAATGATTGTGCGCATACGCGTTCACTCCATTCTTCGAACCGACCCAAGTGTGGATTTTGCCTGTGTGAAAGACGTGCCTCATCCGACTAGTCTCCTTACGATCGTCCCTGCAGACCACTTAGATGCGATGTCCAGCGACCGAGTATGTCAGTCAAGGTGGCTCCCCACGCGCCCTGCTCCGCCGCCGCGTCGAGCCACGATTCGTAAACGGGACCCCATCCAGCCCAATCGATCTGGTTTAGTGACGAATTGTGCCACAATACTGCGGCCGCGCCACCGACCTTAGCCACAGTCGCAATGAGCTGGCGTGAACGAGTCATGGCTTGAGTCGGAGAAAGCGCCATGTACTCACGCGCAGTGACATCCATCAGTATCAATGGCACTTCCCATAGATCATGAGGTTGGTCATTCGCGAAGTCCCAAGGCTGAAAGGGGACGGCCAGGCCGGCTCGAAATCCCATGCGCCCGGCGAAACCAAGTGTCGAGTCGATGCGGAGCACGGCCGCACTTTGACCGTGCCATGTCCGATCCGCTTGAAACCGCAGATAGTGCTGCCGGGTTGACTTGACGGGAACACCGATTACCGATTCCAACAGTTCTTTTTCGCCACCCAGCAGGTCAGGGCTTGTTCCACTTTCATACGAACCATGAAGGCCGACTTCATGACCTCGGTCGCGAATGTTGCATATGCTCTTACTTACGGTGGAATCCGATGGCGTGTAATCCGCATTTTGGATGGATGGCTTCGAAGCTATCCAAAACCAAGTCGATCGGTACCCTCGTCGCTCCTGCCCGTCAAGGATTTCCTCGATTGTGTCGTATGGATCCCGCCGTCCCATTGCGCGAGTCTTCACGAGGCTGCTCACCCTCCTCATTCCAGAACCAACGCCGCCTGTAAACCGCAAGCCGCCAATTCCGCTTCTGATATCACGCCACAGGGAACCGTGCATACGCATCCGGTCAACATCGTGCGTAAAAGCGAGGGCGCACCGGTGTCCGTCCGGCCACGGATTTACAGCTGAGCCAGACGTGCCGCTTCCATTCAACGCATCGCGAAGCGCCGATGCGAACTCGTGAACCAACGGGCGCTCAATAAGCCCCATCCGTACCATCCAGGCACTTTCCGCCGGAAATCGACCGTGAAGATCGACGTCACTGCTGCGAATCTCCTCAATGCGGGAGATCAAAAAAAACGATGCCGCGAGGGGATCCACCGGGCAAAGCCGTGACGATGCCGACTCAAGTTTTCGCGACACCCCACGCATAGACCAGCGTGGAAACATGACACCGCGCCACTCAGCAATTCCCTCGGGGGCGATGTCAGCCCCGGACTCGATGCGCCGCCAGAAGTGCTCGTCGGGAATGATGGAGTAGTAATTGGATTCTATCGGGTCTCGCCGTCGGCCGTAGTGAATGGCGCTCGTGCGCTCATCGAGATCTCCTGCGCCATCAGCGATTCGCACAGAGCGTCCCATGAGCGCACACAGGATCCGAATCGTGTACACGATCGCGGCACGCTGCGGATGCGGATCAACAAGCCAGACCAGAGGTGAGTGTCTTGGGTCATTCATGGCTAAGGAGTGTCTGTTGGGTGTGCTTGTATCCAGCGAACCGCACTCTTGGCAAAGGTCACGGGCTGAACCTTGCGAATGGCTTTGAGCATTTGTGATTTACGAATCGAACGCAATGTTGTTTTGGACGTTTCGAACTTCCGCTCCGCACTCAGCAATGTTGCCTTTGAGTCCAACCCGCGAGTGAGGCGATTGAGTGCCAACCCCAGCTCTGATTGAAGGTGCGCATCGGAACCAGCGATCATCGCTTTGTTGAGAGATTCGGCTGTCGCCCTTGCCCGAGAGTTCTGACTGTCGGAGCAGCGAGCGTTGAACACTTCGATCAGATCGGCCCGTTCGAATACGGCATCCGCAAAGCGCGAGTGCTTGAACGGATGCGGCAGGATGACGATACCGCCCTGCGCATGGGTTTCGTCAATTATACCAAGCGGATCGCGGGTTGTTATTGGCAAACTTATATAGGCAGCGATCATGTCCCCGGCGCTCGAGCGGTATTCTGCAGCCATCGGAAATGTCGAGCCGGAGCCCCCTGCAAGTTCCTGGCAATCCAACGAGCCCAGATGTGTGTCGTGATCCGTCACTATGACCACATCAATCGCCGAGTTAACTGCATGCGTCAGGATTTGCCGGGGAGTAATCCACGCGTCGAATGATCGGCGGGTGTGCACATGAAAGAGAACACGAAGCTCGCGTTCACAGTTCGCGTCGGAGGAATCAGTCATGACGCCGCACAGGATACAGCAGTTCAGCCGCGATCTCAATGATGTTGGGTAAAGGGTCGCCCACCCAAACGTTGGACTGAACGGATGGCGAAACGAAGTCGCGGAGAACTTGTCCCAGGTCACGCGGTCTGCGGAAAAGCCGTCGGAGGTCACCGCGCCAGGGCCACCAGAAACTTTGCCCGACCGTGTAATCAGGAATGTTGCGAGAGGATAGATCATTGCCACTTGCCCATGCGCATAGGTCGCCGGGGAAATCCGCGCCGGATGCCAACGCAACTTCCAAGGAGCCCCAGAACTTGGGGTTGAATTCGATAAAGTATGTCCCCTGCTCGCCCCGCCGAAATTCGACCATCGCCGGACCATGCCACTTCAGGGATTCGAGAAATCGCCGGCCCTGCTCGCGCAACTCTGGATCATCGGTTGAGATCGCCGCGGTGGCAAATCCTCCATCCGGCGGCCACTCCCGCAATCGACGGTGCATGAACTCACGGACGATCCGGCCATCCACACAAAGAGCCATATAGCCAATACCGTGCCCCGGTACGTATTCCTGCAGGATGAAACGGTCAGAGCTCTGATCACCGATGACACTCTTGAGTTGTATTGCGACTCCAGATGGTTCGGCGCCGGCATGGAATCGATGGATACTTTTACCCCATGACTCGCGCCGGGGTTTGATGATTGCACGCGGATGCTGCTCAAAAAAATACCGTAGGGAATCGGTGTCGGAAGCCAACATCGAATTCGGGACTCGCAAACCGAGCGTCTTTGCCTGCTGGTTCATTTCCCACTTGTCAGCGGCGCGGTCAAAGAGTGCTGGTGTTGGCACTGCGACTCGCAATGCGACGGCGTTGAGTACACCCAAATGATGAGATAGCGCATCGTAAGACGCAAATCCTACAGGGATGATCAGGTCGACTGTCTCTTCATCGCAAGTCTGTCGGATCCCACCTACGAAACCGATCGCATCAGTTGCCGGATTTGGTACGACTACCGAACGGGCCGAATAACGGGAGAGACGTCCGGGAGCCAGTCGGGAGTGCGACACCGCAATCACCCGATGGCCCTGACGCCCCAGTGAGCGGATAATCCCGACAGCGTGTTTGTAACTTGAGTCAGTGACCAGAATGGTCAGAGCGTGTTGTGACATCGTAGAATGTCTCGGGGACGCCGACGAGGTATTGCCTGCAGGAATCCCGGGACTTACGTTACGTATCCTGCGCTGGCGAGACAAGACCCCAGAGCAGTAGCGGAAGACGCGAACGTGGCGGAACTGGCAGACGCGCTGGACTTAGGATCCAGTGGGGTGACCCGTGGGGGTTCAACTCCCCCCGTTCGCATTTTGGATTGAGCCCACCAAATCCCACATGGAAGTCATCGTTTACAGCCAACCAGACTGCCCGCCTTGCAAATGGACGAAGGACTTTCTCGCAAGACGCGGGATTCCCTACACGCTGAAAGACATCCGTGCCGATCAATCAGCCCACAACGAGCTCGTCGCATTGGGTTTCAAGTCGACGCCGGTGACGCTTGTGGATGGAATCGCGGTCGTAGGGTTTGATCAAGAACAACTGGTAAAGCTGTTGTCCCTCGAAAACACGCAGGGCGGGTCATCGGACCCGCCCTGAAAATCCACTCTGCAATTCTGGCGCTCGATTACTTCGCGACAACCACAGCACAGTGGCCGCAGCGCGTCGCTTTGATCGGAATTTCCATCATGCATTCGGGGCAGGACTTCGTGGTCGGCGCTGCTTCCGATGCTGCCTGCTTGCGCTTCGACTTGTTCATAGCCTTGATGAACAGAAAAATGACGAATGCCACGATGACGAAGTCGATAACAGTATTAATAAAAACTCCGTAATTGATCGTCGCTGCACCCGCCGCTTTGGCTGCCTCGAGGGATGCATAGCTACCGCCAGACAGCGTAATGAACAGGTTGGTGAAGTCGACCCCGCCCATCAGCTTGCCGATCGGCGGCATGAGGACATCGGACACGAATGACGAGATTATCTTGCCAAACGCGGCACCGATAATGATACCGATAGCCATGTCCATGACATTGCCGCGCATCGCAAATTCTTTGAATTCCTTAAGCATCGGACCTCCTTGGGTTATGCCACGTTAGAGGTTCTTCCATGAGAATCCAACCGACAAAGTCTGCTTGAATCGGCCCACCAGATCAATCTCTTTGTCATAGAGCCACTGAAGATAGAGCGCGACGCCGACGTACTTTGAGACTTGAGCTGAGAATGCATTTTCCCAATTCACATCGATGGCTTTCCAGTAGTCCGCACGTTCAAGCCCCTTCAGTTCGTCAGACTTGGAGTAATAGAGCGCTTTGAATGCTCCGAGGCGGCTCTTGTAGACGATACTCGAACCGGGAATCGTATACGCCACATCGGTCACCCATTCCAGTCCGCCATCGGTCGATGTCTCGAAGGTCGTTGAGGAGTATGTTTCGTCAGTGTACTTGCGCTGGAAAAGTTGACGCAACGCGAAGCCGGAGCGGGTGAGGATCTCATCTTCGCCCTGCTTGTACAGTTGGCGGGATAGTCCGACAGCTTCTGTCAGTTGAAGCGGATTGAAGAACAGCTTGTGATGCGGGATCGTCGCATCCTCGAATTGCGACTGCAACCGGAATGATCCGTACGGCGGCAGAGATGTCCACTTGAGGTAGCGAAGCAAGCTCTCGAAGTCGACTCTATCGGTCGACTTTGTCGGCTTGCGCCAAATGTTGGATTCCGGGTCTTGCGCGTGCGTCTGGCCATAGGCAAGATTGATAATGTTGCGCCAGTGCCATGTCTCCTGATGGTAGATCTGCCGTCCTGCGTTCAGGATCGCTATCCACGCGAGATTTCCAGCGTCCCCGCCTGTCCAATTGTCCGAGTATGTGCTTTGGGACAACGTAAGACTGGCATCAACCGTAGTCTTCGAGACCAGCGAGTCGACCTCCTCCGCCTGAGAGACTGCACAACGCGAAAGAACGAGTATTGCCATCAACACAAACCTGCGCATACACCCTCCTGTGAGCTCAGCGGTGAGTGCTAACGGGCTGAGTTGGTTGCTAATTTGGCTAATGGATCGTCAACGGTCAACGGCTGTGCACTCAAGTCCGTTCCAACGGATAGAATTTGTCGGCCAGATGCAGCGTGGGATAACAAAACAACGGGCGCGTCAAATTAGCGCCCGTTGTGACGATAAACTTTCTCAGGCAGCCAGTACGATGTCGGATTCCGCACTGCGTTGGGTCGGTTGCGCGACGACAAATCCGGCCGCATCACGGACGTCATCCGCATTCATGAGGTATTGGATTAGCCGGTCGATGCCAACCCCGAATCCGAAGTGTTCACCGATTAGGTGTCCGTTCATTTCCATATGGTCCAGGTACTCGGCAAACTGAGCAATCCCCAATCCCCGTTTGGTTAGAGTTGCGAACATTCCCGAACGCTTGAGCCGACGTTCCAAAACCGCGCGGTCGTGGATACGTACAGCCCCACCCAACGATTCGCCCGCCACAGGCAGAAGCAGGTCGCACGACTGCACCGTGGCGCGATTACCATTGACGTTCGGCGTGGGTTTCATATTGAAGAATTTTTCGAGTTTTGGGAGAGGGCCATAAGGTGGCTGTGGGTCGGGATGATGAGTTAGCAGCACAGGACCGTTCTTGCACAGTTCAATCTCTTCAGCGTCGGTGAAGTCCTCGCCCCAGTGATCGCGGCCGAGTCCCAGAATCTCCAATGCCTCCGCGTAGCTGATGATTGTAAGCCGAGACACAATCGACGGTGCGCCCCATTCGACCGACACCCGATCAATAGCCGCGAACAGCGAACGTATAGTCTCGACCAGTTGCTCGAACCCACCACGCCCTTCGACTTCGAAGAGCGTGAATTCGCGCAGGTGACGGTGATCGACTTCCGTCTCGGCGCGTCCGGAGGATCCGACCGTGAACGCCCGCGGGACTTCGGCCAATCCCATTTCGAGATAGAGTTGCCCGGTCTGAGAGAAAAAGTACTCGCCGGAGACATTGTCCGAATTCACTGCCCAAAGCGTGTCAACATTTTCGCACGCTCCAGTCGCGGTGACGATCCGTGGAGTGGGACGATACTGGAAGTCGTTCCCGTCGGCCCATTGCCATAGCGCCTTGAGAACA
>JBKKDE010000418.1:0-2780 GCA_046708665.1 Candidatus Zixiibacteriota bacterium
CCGATATACTTCGCGGCAGGCAGGTGCGCGGGGCACCTGACATGCGCGCCGCAACCGGGATGTCCGGCTCCCTGCGCATCCATTGCTTGTGAATTGTCACTGCTTGTGGCGCAGTGAACCTGACCTACGTGAGAGGAAATAGGGTTTCCAGCAGAAGCAGATCATCGGGGGAATTGACGCCGAGCACTTCACGCGGATCGGGCGCAACATAGGCCATGACCTTTCGGCCCTCCGTACGAAGTAAGCCAATCACATCGGTTAGATAGTACTCGCCCTGAGAATTCGCATTTCCAATACGCTCCAGGTTCGGCCAGAGCAATTCAGAACGAAACGCAATCATGCCAGAATTGATCTCGCGGATCGCACGGACTTTGTCATCCGCATCGCGATGCTCGACAATCCGATCCACCGTTCCATCTCCGGCGCGGATAATACGGCCATAGCCCGTCGGATCATCGACCTCGGCCGAGAGGATCGTGGCCGCGGCATTGGACTCCGCGTGGAAAGTTAGCAGTTCACGGATTGTGCGAGAGCGTACGCAAGGAGCGTCTCCCAGCAGCACGAGAACGTCGCCCCGATGCGATCGTAGTACATGCTCTGCCTGACGCACCGCATGACCCGTGCCGAGCCGTTCATGCTGCCAGACAAACTCAATCTCTCCCGGCGGATATAGCCCCTCGACCTCTTCCCCGTGGTGCCCAATGACGACAATCGTGCGCTTTATCTTTGATTCGCGGAGCGAATCAGTGACCCACTGCACCAACGGGCGACCATGAAAGTGCGCCATGACTTTGGGATGATCGGAGCCGAATCGTTTGCCGAGGCCGGCAGCCAAAACAACTGCGGCGGTTGAATCGAGAACGTTGCCGGTCATGGGATCAGTGCGCGAGCGGGCAGTTGTTGGAATCGACGTGGATCAGCTTGGGCGTTACTGATTCTTTAATGGGATCGATATATGCGTAGGCAAGCACAATCACAATATCGCCGATCAGCCCCAGGCGTGCCGCTGGACCATTGAGGCACATCTCGCCGGGCTTGCCTTCGATCACGTAAGTCTCGAAACGCACGCCGTTGTTGAGATTCACCACCTGGACGCGTTCATAGACATTGATACCTGATGCCGTCAACAGATCACGGCTGATGGCAATTGAGCCCTCATAGTTGAGGTTGGCATCAGTAATGGTGGCGCGGTGTATTTTGGCGCGAAGAGTTGGGATCAGCATGGTCTGTATGTCCGGCCGTTCTTAGCGGATAATGAGATTGTCGATGTAACGGCGACCGTAGGC
The DNA here is from genome assembly GCA_046708665.1 of Candidatus Zixiibacteriota bacterium. GTDB lineage: Bacteria > Zixibacteria > MSB-5A5 > WJJR01 > WJJR01 > JACQFV01. The sequence goes on from JBKKDE010000418.1 coordinate 1,287, forward strand.
GGGTCCCTTGACGAGGCATTTCGCGGCTATCAATATCGCCAATGGTGGTTTGGCTGCGTTCGTCTTCTCCAATGAACCAGGCTCACAAAACCCGATGTAATCGACTCTGAACCTTTTGCCGGCTTCAATCTGTCCGGTCATCGCTTTCGTTAGCCGCGCGACGCCGGTCACGCCTGAGCGCACTTGCTTCTCCGCCCACTTCAGTGAACTGTAAATCGACTGCGCATGGATTCGACTGAGCATATCAAGATAGGCATTTCGGGAGGACATTGCAAGCCCGCCCGGCTCCCGAACGGTCGGCGCTACTGCAATGCGCACTGGCAGATTGAGATCGTTTACCATGCGTTTGATCACAACAGTCTGTTGCAGATCCTTTTGGCCGAAGATCGCTGTGTCTGGAGCGACAATGTTCAGGAGTTTGGCGACAACTGTTGCGACGCCGTCGAAGTGCCCGGGACGCGCTACGCCCTCCCACAGCTCACCGGCACGTCCGACTTTGATGGACGTTGCGAATCCGTCGGGATACATCGCCAGCGCCGTCGGCGCGAAGATGAGATCAACTCCGGCATCTTCACACAGATCGCGGTCCGACGCCCACGTACGCGGATACTTCGAGAAGTCTTCCTTTGGACCGAACTGCGCTGGATTCACGAACACGGATACAACAGTACGATCGCAGGTCTGCTTCGATCGATAGATCAGAGCCATGTGCCCCGCATGCAGTGCACCCATTGTCGGAACGAATCCGATAGACAGTCTGGCGTGCCGCCACTTGGCGACACTGGTTCGAACTGCTGCGATGGAGCGCGTAGTATTCATTCGATCATGCACCTGGCGGGAGATAGTTCCCCCACGCTCCTCGCGTGATCAACTCGGCTGCGTTTCCTTCGGGATCACGGAAGTAAATCGACCGTGAGTTCCAGTCGGGCCAGACATGTTCATGCTCGATGGCAACCCCGGATGCCCGTAAGTGCGCCAGCCATGCATCGTACTGATCGGACTCTATCTGCAACGCGAAGTGACCGGCACCCTTGACGCCGTGCGGCGGAACCACTCCGCCTTTCACGGTTTCTTCAGGGTTGAAGATGAGCAGAACAGATGTGTCGACTGCGAAAACAATTCCACGGTTAGCAAAGCGCGAACCAAGCCGCAAACCAAGAATGCCACCGTAGAAAGACTCGGCGGCATCAAGATCAGAGCAATAAATGACCGTCTCGAGAATGCGATTGATGGGCGGCGGCATTGGAATCGCCTTTACATCCGGGGAACGGTGATGCCAATCTGCTTTTGATACTTCCCCTTCTTGTCGGCATAGGAGACTTCGCACTCTTCATCCGATTCGAAGAAGAGAACTTGGGCGATTCCCTCATTGGCATACACACGCGCCGGTAGCGGAGTCGTGTTCGAGATTTCGAGAGTGACAAACCCTTCCCACTCCGGCTCAAATGGCGTCACATTGGTGATGATGCCGCAGCGCGCATAGGTGGACTTCCC
>JBKKDE010000419.1:0-6979 GCA_046708665.1 Candidatus Zixiibacteriota bacterium
GCTAGTGGCTCGGGGACGTCGTTCATGATCGCATACGAGATTGCCGCATCGTGATCGCCGCCAAATGGACGGCGTCTGGCAATCATTTCGTAGAGCATGACGCCAAGCGAGAATAGGTCGGAGCGAGGATCGACTTTCTTGCCTTGAATCTGCTCAGGCGACATGTACGCGGCTGTGCCGACGGTCGTGCCTTCTTTGGTGAGCTGGACCGCGCCACGCCATGTAGCCAATCCGAAGTCGGTGATCTTTATTTGACCTTTGGATGTCAGGAGAATATTGGCGGGCTTGATGTCACGGTGGACGATGCTGTGTTCATGCGCTGCTGACAGGCCATCGCACACCTGAAGTGCCATCCGCAGAATCTGATCAAGCGGTATCGGCTCCTTGGCATCGATCAGGTCTTTGAGTGACTGGCCGTCGACATACTCCATGACGATGAAATCCCGCCCCTCGGCTGACTCCACTGCATAGATTGTTAGAATGTTTTTGTGATTCAGCTTTGACGCAGCGCGCGCTTCGCGCAGGAGCCGTTCGCGCGACTCCGAATCGGTCTGCAGCGACACCGGCAGGAATTTCAGAGCGACTTGTCGGTCAAGCTTGGTGTCGGTCGCGAGGAATACTTCCCCCATGCCGCCTTCACCCAGCTTGGCAGAGATTCTGTAGTGGGCAATTGTTTGACCGATCATATACGCTCAAGGTTCACTGTTGGCCATCAAGGTACTTGCAATTGGCGCGCACCAAAAGCAAAAAGCCCGCCGAAGCGGGCCATGCGACCTGTCATTTGCATGTGCTAAACAACCCGGGCACGCTGAGTCGCCTCGTGGGACTTTTCCGCCTCGCCACCTTCGGGCTGAGTGCCGGCACCGATCCTGGGCCCCTCGCGGGACTCTGACTCCATCTGTCCCGAGCGCTTGCGCAGAGCAAGAAGACCACCGAAGACCATCAGAGTCGTCCCTGCCCAAAACAAGTTGATCAAAGGTTTCTCAGAGAGTTCGATCCAGAACACTGGTTTGGCTGCCATCGGGTTGTCGCGATCCACAACATCGAGTTCCACGGCACCCGTGTTGGCATCTATGCGTCCAACCGCAAACGTGAAACGCCCGTCGGCGGACATTGCTGGCTCATCGGCCATCCCATCTGCGTTGCTTCGCACCGTGGGCGTGATCGTGTCGATCACCATGTTGCCGGTCAACTGAAACGCGCAGCCGACTGTGCCCATCTCGCTTGAGCCGTGCCCGCCCATCTCGAATCCGAGAAAGGTCACTTCATAGTCGGCGAGGGTTTGAGTTTGCGCCTTTGTGAAGATGAGAGTTTGACCAGGTTGACCGCCGACCTCATCCATGGGAGAAATGTAGAGATCCATGTTCCAGAACTTCTTTACAGCCGGCTTGCGCATCATCCCTTTACCATAAGGAAGTTCAAACTGCCGTGGGGACATGCGGTAAGCCGTTGACGATCCCTCCCGTTCAACCAGGACGTTGAAGGGGGTCTCGGCTTGCGCGTGGTCCTTGCCCTCGTAAGTCATTGTCCAGCCCATTCGGGTGACCGGTTCACCCAACGGTAAAGCGATCTGCTCTTTCCGTTCGTAGGCGCTGGACACAGCAGCTCCGATAATGAGCATGGCGAGGCCGACATGCGCGATGTATGCACCAGGCAATCGTCGATTTCTACGGAACGAATCGAACACGAGCCAGGCATTGGATGACACAGCGAACGTCCCCAAGACAAGCAGTACGATATAGAGAATTTCGTGGACTCCGGCGATGATGGCTACTGCGCCGACGAGCATCGAGATCGTGAACGGGATCGCGGCATCATGCGAGATGAATGGCTTGGACGGCTTGATCCACTTCATGAACGGGAACACGGATAAAGAAAAGAGCAATATGAGTGCTATGGGTGTGGTCGCGAGAAAGTAGTACCGCAATGTCACGTTTGACGGCGGACCGCCGAGACGAGTCCACAGCGGAGTCGACATGCCGACGAGCACGAGAACGCCAGCGACCATGAAGGATAAGACTCCCACCGAAACGAGAAAATCGACAGTCCCCATTGAGCCATAGGCGATAGTCGCTTTGACGCGGTTGAACCGCCAAAACAGTATCCCAAAGCCAATCACACTAAAGGTCGTTAGCGCCGCAATCAGGTGGGAGTTGATTCCCAGATCGAGGAAGGAATGAACAGAAAAGTCACCCAACACCCCGGAACGTGTTAGGAATGATCCAAAGAGAATCGCGATGAATGGGAGAATCGAAAACAGATACGCCGAACGTGCCAGCGAATTTTTCTTCTTAAACATCACGAGTGAGTGGATACCGCCGGTGGCGAAAATCCAAGGGATTAACGACGAGTTCTCAACGGGATCCCACGCCCAGTAACCACCCCAGCCGAGCACCTTGTATGCCCAATATCCACCCATGACAAGGGCGGTTCCGAGGACACACCATGTGGCAAGAAGCCACACCCAGGCCTGCGCGGCCCAGGCCTTGTATTCCTGACGGATCCAGCCGGCAACGGCGATCGCGAACGGAAATACGGAAAGCGCGAATCCGACGAACATAATCGGTGGATGAATCGTCATCCAGAAATCTTGCAGGAGCGGGTTTAGCCCTGCGCCTTCGGTCGGAGCTTCAAGGGTCGCTGCGAATGGGCTGCGCTTCAGCAGAATGAGCAGGATCGTGAAGATGAACAGATTGACGACGACCATAGAAAAACGCTCAAACCGCCCGACAGTGCGGATGAGAATAAGCGCGAGGATACTGACATAGAAAATCCAAAGGAGCAGAGTCCCTTCCTGCCCGCCCCACAAAGTCGCGATCAGGTAGTAGAGAGGCAGATCACTCGAGGAATAGCTGCGGACGTACACGAAGTCGAATCGGTGGAGCAGTATCAGCGCCAGCAGCAATCCGAGGGACGCTGCGATGAATACAGTCGCACCGTGAAATGTCCAACGCGCTTGCTTGAGCCACTGCTCGCCTCGCAGATACATCACCATCGAGGCCACGATCCCCGCGGTTGCTAGCCAAATCAGTGTTTTTCCGAAGACGTCCATCAGAGCTCACTTTCGGCAGCGTAATCTATCCAATCGGAACTGCCAATGTCTGATCCCGTTCACCCTCGAGCAGCACACGTGTCAATGCGGCCTTGGCGTCCTCGCGGTTTGTGTAACGCTCGACAATTTCTCCGTGGCGTGTGAGCAGGTAGACTCCTTTACCGCCGAAAATTCCCCAATCAGCGTCACGAGCTTCGCCGGGGCCATTGACGACACAACCCATCACTGCCACTTTTACCGGGGATGAGACACTCTTCAAAGTTATCTGTACCTCCTCGACAAGCGACATGAGATCAATTTCGATGCGCCCGCAGGACGGACACGAGACAAGCTCGGGGCCGCGTCGGCGCAGACCGAGCGCCTGGAGGATGCCATAGCATGCTTCCATCTCTTCCGCCTTCGGTCCAGTCAGAGAGACTCTGATTGTATCGCCGATACCCTCCGACAGAAGTGTCCCCATGGCCACGGCAGACTTCAGCGATCCAGTTTTCACCGGGCCGGCCTCCGTTACACCGAGATGCAATGGGTAATCGCAGCGTTGGGCAATCAACCGGTATGCGTGAATTGCTTCTCCGGGATTAGAGGACTTGAGCGACAGGATGATGTCGTGGAAGTCGTGCTCGGCAAGAATCTCGACATTGCGTAGGGCGGAATCGACCAGAGATTCCGGATTGTTGCCACCGTATTTATCGAGGAGGTCGTTTTCGATTGATCCTTGATTGACTCCGACTCGAATGGGCAGGCCGTGGTCTTTGGCGCACTGCACAACTTCGGCGATCTTCTTCTTCCCGCCGATGTTGCCCGGATTGATGCGCAGTTTGTCCGCCCCCATTTTGGCTGACAGAATTGCGAGCCGCCAGTCGAAGTGAATATCCGCAACCAACGGGATGTGAATCTGCGGACGAATCTTGGCGATCGCCTCGCCGGCTTCCTCATCGGGCACGGCGACACGCACGATCTCGCAGCCGGCCGTTTCCATTTCGAGAATCTGAGCGACAGTTGTCGCGACGTCGCGGGTATCGGTGTCGCACATAGACTGCACCGCAACCGGAGCGTCGCCGCCGACAGGAACATTGCCGACCATGACTTTGCGGGTGCGGTGGCGATTCATCACGCCCCACATCGGCTTTGGGGCCTCGGGCGGTGGTTCATTCGCGATAATCGGAAGTGATTTGATGGCCATTATGCTAAAGTCCCTATGCGTGCTTCCATTTTTTGAACCTGATCAAAGGCGTGGTAGGATGACCGCACCAACGGACCGGCCTCGACATGGGCGAAGCCGATCTCAGTCTCACCAATTCTCTTCAGTTCTGCGTATTCGTCCGGCTCGTAGTAACGAACCACAGGCAGATGCTCGGTTGAGGGCGAGAGGTACTGGCCAATGGTCAGAATCTGGCAGCCGGTTGCGACGATCTGTTTCATTACTTCGTGAATCTCAAGCGTGGTTTCTCCCAATCCAACCATGATGCCCGACTTTACGATGGGCGGATTTGGACGCGATGCTGAACGTCGAAGAATCTCGAGCGTACGGCTCAGCTCCGCACGCGGCCTGACATGATGATACAATCGTGGCACCGTTTCGGTGTTGTGATTCAGGACATCGGGCTGCGCATCGAGCACCGCATCGACGGCATCGAAATTGCCATCAAAATCAGGTATGAGCACTTCGATCTTGACGCGCGGGTCGCGTTCACGCAGGAGACGGATTGTCTCGGCATAGACCCAGGAGCCACCATCGGGCAAATCATCGCGGTTCACGGATGTGATGACGACCTGTTGCAATCCCATCTGCGCGACACCCTCAGCGAGGCGTCGTGGTTCATCGATATCATAGCTGATCGGTTTGCCCTTGATGACGTCGCAGAACCGGCAACCACGCGTGCAGATGTTGCCTAGGATCATAAACGTTGCGGTACCGTGGGAGAAGCACTCACGAATATTCGGGCAGTTGGCTTCTTCGCAAACAGAGTGCAGACGGTTCTCACGCAGCGCACTCTTAACTTTGATGTATTCAGGGGTGAAGACCGCTTTGGTCTTCAGCCAGGAAGGCTTGGGCGCACCGTGTGGAGCAACTGGCGCGGGGGGCATAGTCATATTATTAAGGGTACGTGAATTCTCGTCAATGTGCGACCGAATTCGTCGACTATCGTCGACGCTGGAAGTGCTACGCGGCTTTGGACTTGGCGGACTTGAGGAGCGGCCCCGCGATACTTTCGACAAAGAACCTGTGGATGCTCGGATCGTCGCCCATTTCAGGATGAAATGTCAGCGCCAGGATATTGCCCTGCCGCACCATCATGGGCCGTTCACCGACACGTGCCAACACTTCGACACTCTCCCCGACCCGGGTGATTTGCGGGGCGCGTATCAGGACCATCTCGATCGAACGCGCCACGTTTCCTACTGTGACCTGCCCAGTCACGCGGCATGAATGGAACTGACTCCCATAGGCATTGCGATCCGAGTCGATATCGATCAGACCTAGCGTATCCTCATCGAGGCGACCGTTTACGATCCGTTTGCTTAACAGGATCAACCCCGCGCATGTCCCCATGATGGCATGGGCAGCGCCGAAATTGCGGATGGCGTTCCAGAGACTGTCGATCTTGAGGATCTTTCGCATTGTCGTGGATTCACCACCGGGCATGATTAGGCAATCGACGTTGCTTAGGTGCTCGACCGTGCGCACCTCAGTGCAGTCGTAGCCAAGCGATTCCACCATTTTGCGGTGCATATCGTAGTCGCCTTGCGTGGCCAGTAATCCCACGCGGGGACGAAGTCCGGAAATGGAAACCGTGGAATTCATTCCTTTGAGGCCCTAACGCACCTGCAACAACTGCTCCACTGGGATCGAAGAGATTTCAATACCCTTCATCGGCTCGCCGAGTCCGCGTGAGACCTCAGCCAATTTCCGTGCATCCCTAAAGTGCGTTGCTGCCATAACAATGGCGCGGGCGCGTGGCGAGGGATCATCGGATTTGAAAATGCCCGAGCCGACAAACACCGATTCGGCGCCCAACTGCATCATGAGCGCAGCATCCGCCGGAGTGGCAATTCCGCCGGCGGCGAAATTCGGAACAGGCAGTTTGCCATGTTCGGCCACCCAGCAAACCAGTTCATAGGGCGCACCGAGGTTCTTCGCCTCAGTCATCAGTTCTTCCTTGGGCAGCATCGTCAGGCGCTTGATTCCACCCTGGACTGTGCGCATGTGACGCACGGCTTCGACGATATTGCCGGTACCGGCCTCACCCTTGGTGCGCAACATTGCGGCGCCTTCGCCGATGCGGCGAAGTGCTTCACCGAGGTCGCGGCAGCCACACACAAACGGAATCTTAAATTGATCCTTGAGGACGTGGAACGACTCGTCGGCTGGAGTGAGCACTTCGGATTCGTCGATAAAATCGACCTCGAGAGCTTCGAGAATCTGCGCTTCGACAAAGTGCCCGATGCGGCATTTGGCCATGACTGGGATTGAGACAGTCTCTTTGATTTCGACAATTTTGTTGGGATCGGCCATCCGGGCCACGCCACCCTGCGCACGGATATCGGCCGGGACACGTTCGAGCGCCATAACGGCGACAGCACCGGCATCTTCGGCGATGCGCGCCTGCTCAGCGGTGGTGACATCCATGATGACCCCACCCTTGAGCATTTCGGCGAGACCAATTTTGATTTTGCGTTTGTCCTCTGAGTACATTCGATGCTCCTTAGGCGGTCGTGACCGCCGGATCAGTCGGGATTGGATTGGGGCCGGATTCCGAAATCACCTAAACTATCAAAATAACCCGAAAGTGCCCCGAAATCAACGACTTCGCTGTGATGTGGAGGTGTCTCCATGGATGTGATACGTAAGCAGATTCGATTTCGATTCACGCACGGCCTGCTGATTTTGGGAGCTTTTCTGGCAATCAACGGTTGCCAGAAGGG
>JBKKDE010000420.1:0-8753 GCA_046708665.1 Candidatus Zixiibacteriota bacterium
TCCTTCCAGATCCCCGCATTGTTCACAAGTACGTCAAGCTGCCCGAACTCCTTGATGACGTCGGCTATCATTCGGTCAACCGACTCAGAGTTGTCGATGTTGGCTGCGAACGCCTGAGCTTTCACCCCCAACCCCTTGGCTGCGGCTACAATCGACGCTGCTGCGGCGCTGTCGCGTTGAAAGTGCACGGCAACATGCCCGCCGTGCTCGGCGAACAATCGCGCGGTTGCCCGACCGATGCCACGCGATGCCCCGGTGATCAACGCCACACGGTCGGTAAAGTCGATTTTCATGATGGGTTGCCTCGATGAGTGGGAGCCAGACTGACGGTGCGGGATGCGTCACGGTTTGCACGGGTGTGGACCATTACGGTATAGATAATTTGTAAGACTGACGACATCGGCAATCGTGGTTGCATTGTCACAATCCAGATCCGTTGGCTCGAATGGAGGCAGCGAATGCCCCCGCCCGAAGATCATATCTACTATGCGCACAAGATACAGCAGATCGTATTGCGGCGCCGGGGCGACATTCGAGTTCCACAAGTCGCCGGAGAATCGCGGCCAGAGGCGTCCATGGCTTGACGCCGGAATGCCGAGATTCCACACCGCGACACTTGTCGATGTCGATTGCACCGTTGTCATGTCCGCGATGCCATCAGCGTTGACATCCCCGATGATCGGCGCCGGCATGGTGACCGAGTTTCCATCGCCGAATCGAATCGGATAGCCGGGGACCAACTGTCCATCGGTCTTTAGCGCATAGATTCTATCAGGACCCGAAATGAACTCACCAACCCGGACCACAATCTCCGGTGCATCGTCGCGGTCGATATTGACGAGAGTCACTGCCGATATCGTCCCCGGAAGCGCTGCGAGCAAGCCATTGCTGGAATCGGATCCTACGGGCGCACCATTGCCATGGAAGGCGTAGAGATATCCCTCGCCCAGTGAGTAGGGCGCGAAGAACAGCTCAGGAATCCCATCACGATCGATATCGCCTGCGGACAGAGAGTATTGTAAGTATAGGTTCACTTGTTGTGGGATTTCACGGGGCCACCCCGGCAGCGGTGTACCGAGTTCGTCGATGACGTGCAAACTGAATCGTCCTGATTGGCTCTCGGCTGCTACATAGGCGAGTTCAAAATTATCGTCGCCATCGAAGTCTCCGATAACGAGTCCATGCGTCGAGTAGTGCGCCGCCAGCAATGCAGAACCAGCGCCTTCCAGAGGATCGCCCGTTAGCGCGTCGAACACGTAAATGCCATCTGCGGAAGCAATCACTTCGGATCGTCCATCGCGATCGAGATCGCAGATCGCCAATCGCGGCAGTGAGCTGCTGAGCGTCCGATCGATTTCGATGCGTGCAAAGTACTCCCCACCCTCGGGGGCGAAGGTGGTGCCATCGGCGTGCCAGATTGCAATTCGACCGTGACGGTCGATGGCTGCGACTTCGAGCCCGCCGGTTCCATCGACATCGCCGATGACGGGCATTGAGTTACCGAAGATCCCGCTACCGCCGAGGAATACCTGCGGCCAACCCGCGAACGGCTCACCGATGAACGCGTAGACATGCATGTACGACCGGTTGGCAACGACAATCTCACTCTTTCCATCGCGATCAAGATCGGCGATGGCCGGGGCAGTAGTGACATCGAAGTCCGTCGCACGCGGCCAAGCCGGGTATATCTCCCCCGAGCTCTGCAACACATAGAGACCATTCTGTGTCGGACATACGATCTCTTCGCCGGCTACGCCGTCGAGGTTTACGGCAGCGACGGCGAAGTGGCTGGGCGCAGGTAGGTCGATGGGAAATCCGGGAATGAACGCATCGCGCACGTACACCCGCACCGTGTCGGCGGCGGCACCGACATCAGCCTCCACCGTGAGTACGAGATCATACAAACCGTTGGCTAGGGAATCAGTTCGCCAGAATGCCAAGGTGTCATCCCACAGCAGTTGGGCAGAAGTCAGAATCGGGTGAACGTCAGATGCTGGTAGTGGCCCCACAGCACTTAGGCTGTACGACTCAAAATGTTGCGCATACGTTCTCCCTACTATTGGGCCAAACAACTGAATGGTGTCGCCCGTTCTCGGGGACTCGATCTCGGCATGGGCTTCGGCGCCAAACCACAACGGCCAGTCGATCACAGCGTCGATCCCGGCGTCGAGACGCAGCATATAAGGACCGATCAGCGTATCCGCCCTGCGGACTCGAATCTCAAAGACGTCATTGCTGACAGAGACATCGTTCTGTGGGATCCCACCACCGAGATCGCTACTTGGCAAATGCGACCTTAATAGCCACGCGCGCAACATTGAAAAGTTTGCGCCGGTGGCGCGCCCTGAGACGGTCACATTGTTCCCTTCCAGGCGGGTGCCACGCGGTGGATTGGTCACGTCAAGCAACACTCCGGGCAACATCTCGATCGCGCGTCCCAAATTTATGCGTCCCGCCCCTGTGAGTCGGTCAGGGCCGGGAAGGTTCAACGAGTCGATTCCGAACGGATAGACAATGTCGTCGGCGCTGGCGCGGAGAATCTCGCGCACGCGTTCATTCGAAAGGCCCGGAGCGAATGATAGCAGCACAGCCGCCGCTCCGGCAGCATGCGGCGACGACATCGACGTTCCTGAGGCGATGAGGTACTGCTCGTCAATGATATGAACACCGGGCTCGCCGATATCGGCATAGAGGTCTGTCCCGGCCGCTCGCAGCGACAGAATATCTTGCCCCGGCGCGACGAGATCAACGCGGTCATTGTAGGTCGAGAACGGCGACAGTTGATCGGTTGCTGTCGACGATCCCACTCCAATCGTCATGGGGTAACCCGACGGATAGAAAATCTCGTCACGCCCGGAGTTTCCCATCGAGCAGACTAAAACAACCCCGCGGTCATGGGCATACTGGAGAGCGTCCTCGATCGCTCGCGAACGAAAGGAGCCGCCCCAACTCATGTTGATCACGCGCGCACCACGGTCGGCTGCGTAGTAGATTGCTTCCGCCGAGATGGAGAAGAATGGATTTGGGAATATCTTGATGCCGAAAACACGAGCGTGGGCGCATACACCGGAGATTCCGATGCCGTTGTTGACAGTCGCCGCGATTGTCCCGCCGACATGGGTGCCGTGGCCGTTATCGTCGAGAATATCGTTGTCGCCAACAATTTCCAGCGGGAAGCGGAGTTCATCGCCGGAAAAGTCCCAGCCATAGACGTCATCAACGAATCCATTGTTGTCGTCATCGATTCCATTCGCGGGGACCTCGCCGGGATTGGTTGCGAGTCGATCCTTCAGATCGACATGCGAGGTATCGAGCCCGGTGTCAATCACTCCCACCAGCACGTCCGCGACAGGATCCGAGCTCTCATAGGATGACTGGAACCGTAAATCGGCTCCGGCCACTCCGACTCGCTCGATCAGGGTGTCGTTGTTCTCTCCGCTTATTCCGCGAACCGACCAGTACGGTTGGCCGGAGTTGAAGAGTCCCCACTCGAGGCTCCATAGGTGATCATTGGGTTGGTCATGCAGAGCAACCAATCGATCGATTTCGGCATACTCGACCCATGGTTGTGACTCTAATTCCTGCACCAATCGATCTGCGGACTTCCCGATTGGAACATTCATAATGAATGAATTTAGTCCCGGATGCTCTCGATTCGTCGCCGCGTTTGCGGCGCTGCCAAGGCGCATCATCGGTCGTGACTGAGTCACTCCTAACGATGCAGCCAGTTGCATGACCTGTTCGGTGGCACTGACACCGGCTGGCTGAGCGTTCTGCAATGGGGCCCTGGTCGACGATGGCTTGACGCGGACTATGACAGATTGAGCGTCGCGATCAGGAACTTGGCGGGCTGAACTCGGAGTCTGCGCTGCGGCTCCTCCGTATAGAGAGGCGATTAAGAATACCAGAGGCAGGAGCACGGTAACCAATCCCGTGCGCTGTGCTGTCGCGATCAACCGCTTGTACGAGCTGGACAGTTTCATTCTCTGCATGCTGGTAAGTCAGTTGAGATGCATAGGTGAGGGACATCAAGGAGCGCCGGGGTTTGCTCTCCTCACTCCATTATACGCTTTCCGCCTCGTTTTCGATAGCTTCTGCCCCCGCCTCACAGCAAAACGGCCCGGAAAACCGGGCCGTTCCGCAGATTATGTGTCAATCACGCTTCTCAGCCACCATGTCCACCGGTAACAGGTTGTTTCAGCAGACCAGTTGCGGCGGAGTCGATCCGGGCGAGATACAGGGCCGGAGTTTTCTCGAACTCCTCGACGCAATACTTGCAGCAGAATTTCACTTCCTGTCCTTGGTAGGTCTTTACGACAGGGTCGCCCATAGAGCCGAGTTTTTCACCGGTCACGATGCACCAATCGACGGGGTACGCCTTTACATTGGCGCCAGCCGGTGCTTGTTGCGAAGTCTTTTGTTCTGAGCCGCATGCCGAGCAGATCAAGAGAGTTGCGGCCATCGCGATTGCTGATTTCATAATCATGATCCTTTCAGAAGTGAACTAATGCGAGGCCAATTCGCCCAGAAATTCCTTTTCCAGAGCGCGTGATGCCGCAGCGAGAAATCGCAGATCGATCAAACATGTGACCGCTGTGTTTGCGGCGGAAATCATATCGATATTGATTCCCTCGGCAGACAGAGTTCGGAACATACGCCCGGCGACTCCTGGGGCATGGGCAAGACCTTCGGCGGTCAGGCTGATGGCGGCGACGTCCTTCTTCTGCGAGAGTCCCTGTGCATCCAGCTCACGCTTGGCGGTTTCGAGCACGACCGCCGATTTCGCAACATCGTCGTTGGCCACTGTCACAGAAATGTCGGTGCGTCCGAGCTCAGCCCCTGCCGCAGCGAGCATGACGACATTGATGCCCGCTTCGCCCAGGCGCATGAACATTTCCGCGGCGATCCCCGGACGGTCCGGGAGGTCGTGAAGCGTGAATTTGCAAATGCTTGCATCGGTTGTAATACTCAAGTTTTTCATCTGGCAATGCCTCATCCGGCTTCACAACCGGTACGTCAAGGTATCTCCTCTATCGGGTGAAAACAAGGCGCTCCGGGGCGAATACAACGATCGATCAGTGTATTGTCACTCTGTAGGGAAGCTCATACGCTGCTCCCTCCGGTGACGAGTAAATCCCCGTACGTTGCAGCACAGCGGCAATGATCCCTTCCATACCCGATCCAGGGATGAGCGCCCCGGCGAGTCCCATGCCACCGAGGTCGAACAGTTGCCAATTTCGCTTAGGCAGTACCATTACATCAACATCATCGCCAGTCTCGACCCCGGCCATGCGTGCCGCGATCGTAATGCATTCGTGCAGATCGGCATAACGATCGACGAGACCCCGTTCCTGCGCCGCGGTTCCCGACCAGACGCGTCCTTGCCCTATCGCATCGACAGAATCGTTCGTTAGTGTGCGACCGTCTGCGACCAATCCGACAAAATGCTCGTAAGCGCGTGTCATTTGACCGCGAACCACTGCGCGCTCGTCCTCAGTAAACTGGCCATCCGACCGGTAGATGTCGGCGTACCTGCCACGTGTAATTGTCTCTTTGTCGAGGCCGATTTTGTCATACAGCCCGGACAGGTCCAGCTTGCCGCTGATGATGCCAATTGATCCCGTAATCGTATTTGGCATTGCGAAGATCGAATCGGCAGCGCAGGAGATGTAATAGCCACCCGATGCGGCAACGTCACCAAAGGAGACGATGATGGGTTTTTTGCCTGCCGTCCTTTCGACCTCGCGCCAGATCTCATCGGATGCAACGACCGAGCCGCCGCCAGAGTTGACGCGCAATACCAACGCTTTGACCCGGTGATCCTCGCGAGCGTTGCGAATCGATCGGCTAATAGTCGCCGAGCCCATGACACTCCCTCCGAGCAGTTCACTACGGTCGTTGCCCTCTTCGATTCCACCTTCGGCGAATATCACCGCGATCTGTGCGGGTTCCGACCAACCGCTTCGCGCATACGTTCGATCATTCAGTTCACTCAACCCGACTTGGCGCCAGAAGGCTCCCGAAAAGCTTCGAACAATTCCATCGAGTTCGTCGGGATAGGCGATAGTGTCAACCAATCCGGCGCTGTGCGCATCGACCGAGACATACGGTCCATGATCGATCCAGTTACGTACCTGTGACATTGTAACATTGCGCCCGTCGGCCAATTGCTGAACCCAATGTGCGTCGAGATCATCGAGAAGCATCGAGAGGGCTTCGCGGTGTTCGGGGGACATCTCGGTTCGCGTCAGCAGATCGGACGCGTTCTTGTAATCCCCGATGTGCTCCAGATCGGCGACGATGCCAAGCTTGTCCAAGAGGCGTTTGGCAAATGTCACTTCAGAGCGCAGGCCGATGACGTCGACAGTAGCCACTGGTGGGCAGACGATCCTATCGGCGGCTGTGGCGAGAAAGTACTCGCCGTTTGACACCATACCATCCAGATAGGCGACTACTGGTTTACCTGCTTCACGCACACGGGCGATCGCACGCCGCAACTCTTCACGGCGCGCCCAGCCAAGAGTCGGGTTGTGGATGCGCAGCACGAGAGCCCGGATCCCCGGATCGATTCGGGCTTTCTCAAATGCCGAGAGATAGTCAAATGTCGTCGGGTTCGAGGGACCGAAGAAGTTGCGCGAAGGGCGTCGATCGGGAATCTCGCCCGTGATTTCGATATTCGCGATCTCTCTCGCCATCCCGACCAACGGTTTGCGGCGTGTCTTGTGAATCCCGGCATACCCGACTCCGCCGCTGTATGAGCGCTCGGAGTCAAACGCGGTGTGATTCCCGATAAACCAGCTCGTCATGCTGAATTTGGCGCCGAGGTAGTAATTTTCGTCTTGATCGAAATCGCCATACAGAGTCAATCCGTTGGCGAGTTCGAATGATGTCGCTAGACGGTAGTTACCATCTTTGAGTCGCTGGGACGTAGTTTGGTACCAGTCGCCGCCGATCAGAAGCCGGCCTTTCATCATGCGGACCGCCGCCGAATACACGAATTCGGCGTCGGATTTCCCGGACGGTGTTCGCATGCGGTTGTAGTTTTGAGCCACGGCTGCGACGGAGACTATGTCATTTGGCCTCCACATGAAGCCATGCGACCAGAAGTGGGACTTGTTCTGCACCGGGTCGTCGCTGGAACGCCATTGATAGGAGCTACCGACGGAGAATGACTTCTGACCGCTGGTGCCAAACCCGATAGTGTACGACTTACCATCCACTGCCGCACCCGAGCCGAGCCACTCGACGGCGAATCCAACTCCACGCATCGCTGTGTAGATGGCGTTGTCGCCTTTGAATGACGAGTCGGAATACGAGTGGTAGTAGTTGAACGCGAACTCTGGGTCGGTGCTGATGGCGGCGGGATTAAGTCGTATGCCCCCAGGTCCATCGGCCATTGCTGCCGGTGCGAATGGAAAGAGCATTTGGTCGCGAGGGAATGGTTCCGCTTCGACAGCGCCGGAGCTGGCGATGACGAGACAGATCGCGATGGCGACCCGGAGGAAAACACGGATCGTTGAATTTCTTGACTGTACTTCGGACATGCTGATACCCCCCAGCCGCGCACTTCACAGATGAGCGATCCTGCCCCCCGGCAGGAATTCCTCAATTGACACTAAACAAGGGGTGAAAACGGGTCTGCGGCAATGCTGAAATGATGAGAGAATCGTGCCAGGATCAGAATCCCTGGATACCGATCTGTCCGGGTCCGGCTACATCGATGTCGATGACGCCCTTGCCGGAGCCGATAATGCCCTCCAAACGCCCGACACTGAGAAGATCGGGGTGAGTTTGGAGCTCGATTCCACCTGTATGAATCGAGCCGCCGTTGCCAACGACACAGCTTAGGCGCGCGGACAATCCCTTGGGCACACGGAGAATTACGGCACCGTTATCGTTTCGGATGTCAAGCTCGGCGTTGCCGAATTCGCTGATGTCGGCCTTGATCATGCCGTTGCGTGCACGCAGACTCGAACCGGCGCCCAAAAGCACGACATCAGAGAGAAAAATCGGAGCATTCTCCGATTCGGCAATGACTGCGCCAGCCAATTTCTCGACTACAATAGAACCATTAATGTTCGACAGTCGGGCTGGCCGTTCCGCCGAGGGTATGGCATCGCGTACGATCAAGTCGGCAAAACTGGTTTGTGCAACAACCTCGCCCTTAACTTTGGACAATTCAATCGCCGTGTAGCTGCCTACAACCCGGGTCTTCTGTGTGACACCCGATAGTTTGATGCGTCCGTACTCAGTCTGAATGTCGGTGCGACGGAATGGACCGGAGAGGTCCATTTCAAAAAAGCGTCCGCGGATCTCGAGATCCCAGCCGTCGGGAATGGTCAGGGTGATTTCAACGCGTGCCGACTGTTCCTTCCCCTCCCACGGCGCGCCTGTTCGGCTGCTGATCTCCAGTTCCAAAGTCGCTGATTCGCGCAAATCAAAGGTGATTTCTCTCTCGAATGTCGCGGCCTCTGATTCATTGCCCACCTTAAAAATCTTCAACAACTCGAGCCGGACCATGTGTTTCGCACCGGTGGTGACAACGATGCTTCCACCCAGGTTTTCGGGTCCGAGGATGCGCAACCCACGAGCATTGCCGATTGGGACCTCGCGGACGCTCTCCGACATATACCGTCCTCCGCCCAAGCTTTGAATCTTAACCGCCTGTGCGTGAGTGAGCTGCGGAACAACGCATAGAGCCGCCAGCTGGAGTATCGTGGGGAGAATCACTCGGGACATCATCGACATTGCAT
>JBKKDE010000421.1:0-4247 GCA_046708665.1 Candidatus Zixiibacteriota bacterium
GGCTGGGCCTTGGGGAATTTCTTACGCGGCCAATCTATCCCCGGATTCTTCAGGACTGGGAGTATGGACTGAGGATATGTTTACTCAAGCCATGCGCACCGGAAAACACTGGGGCGTTTCGCTCCCGATCATGCCGCCGATGCCCTATGATGCACTCGGACACCTCCAAGACGCTGATTTGAAAGCTATCTACGCGTATCTCCGCACTATTCCTCCAATTCACAATGTTGTGCCAGACTACGAACTACCGGCAGAATCCGCCAAGCACTAGAGGTGACTCAATTCGTGAATCGAAAAAGGGCGGCCAGTTGGGCGCCCTTATGAGTGTCTGAATCATTGGATGATTGCCGTTTGACGATAATCCTGTGAGCAAAGTTTCGCGGAATGTGATCTCGCAAAATAAAGAGATAATTCATCCACATTCTCGTAACCCGCCGCAACAACCGGTCGTAATGCGTGGTGTGAAGACGAAAGAGACACAGGTTGAGTCATGGGACTCGCAATCAGGAGGTGGAACAGTGAAGAGCAATGAGGAATCGCAGAGTGCGATGCCCTGGTGGGTGCCGCAACGCAAGCGCATGATCATGTCGGCTGGAATGGTGCTCGTGGTCGCCGCCGGAGCATTCGTCTTGGTTGGCGCATCAAGTACGGCCAGCAAAGAGGCGCAGATCGAGCGCGGCAAGTATCTCGTGACTGTGGCTGTTTGCAACGATTGCCATACGCCGCTGAAGGTGGGGGCGAATGGTCCCGAGCCGGATATGTCGCGCATGTTGTCCGGTCATCCCTCTGATTTGAAGGTCGAGCCGCCGCCACAGACCGACGGGTTCTGGATGTTCGCTGGCAGCCGCACAGCCACTGCGTGGGCGGGGCCGTGGGGAGTGTCATTCACGAAGAATCTCACGCCGGATACACTGACAGGTATTGGCATCTGGACCGAAGAGATCTTCATGAACGCCATCCGCAACGGCAAGCACTGGGGAGTCTCGCGCCCGATCATGCCGCCGATGCCGTGGCAGTACTATCGCAACTTCACCGATGAGGATCTCAAGGCAATCTACGCCTACCTACAGTCGATCCCGCCGATCTTTAACGAAGTGCCCGAATATATCCCGCCGACCGAAGTGGCGAATATCAAGTAACCGACTCCTTTCACCGTGGCGAAAAGGGGCACTAAAGGTGCCCTTTTTTGTTGTTGGAAACCGTCCGAATACGACTATCTTTCAGCGTTCGACCCCTTCCCGCCTCATGCGCTCGCCCTCACAAGCGGAGGTGAAATGTTAAAGATGGCCAGAATCGTTGCAGGCGTCGCCCTGCTCTTTATCCTCGCGGGTACGGCGAATTCCGTCCCGCCGCCACCGTCGCCCGGTATGCCCATCGGACGGTCAGGTGTGACTTTGATCATCAAGGGAGACAACGGATTCCCCACGCTGACATCGCAAAGGGCTTCTTGTTTCCGCTGTCGGGGAGGGAAGCAATATTCGGCTCGTCAGTTGGTCACGCGGACCGATACCGAGTTGAGACATTTCGAACTGTCGGTGGTCGGTGACAAACCCACACTCCCAGTACAAACCAAGAGCAGTTTGCACTGGGAGTGTGGGGCACCCAGCTTAATGCAATCCAAGGCATGAACTTGCGTTCCTGGACGGCAAGGCAGACTGCTGTATCCGGCATTAACATTGAAACTAAACGATTATTTAACTTTGAAACCGGGAATAAATTACTCAACGGCGAATAATCATGTGAGGGACAAAATTGGCCGCTGTGACTTCAAAGCTGGGGATGTGGTCGGCACGCACCTTAGGGGGCGGTCAAGGCGGCTTCGGGCGGCGGGTTCGGCAGCAACTGGTGGCATCCAGCTTCTTGGTGCTGGCTCTTGCGGCGTGCGGATCCAAATCTTCGGAGCCGGAACTTGTGGTGATCAGGCAAATCTGGTACACGCCTGCTTGGTCGCCTGATGGCCGTGAGATTGCATGCCAGCTTACACGGATCGACGACTCCTCGAATTCCACGTATTTCACTGTGATTCTCGATGCGGAAACGGGAGAGATCATTCGCGAGAGGCCGACGGACTTTCCCCCGCCTTTCGCCTTTAGCTGGACGCCAGACGGAGAATGGCTCCTCTTCGGGTCCAGCCCAGGCATACTCAAAATGTCATCGGGCCTGGATTCACTTGTTCAACTGACGTCTGGACAATTCCACACTTCCCCATCCTATTCCAAGGCTAGGAACCTGGTCTTCTTCACTGTCAACGATGTCCCCAATGGAGGCCTGTATTCCGTCACCTTGGAAGGTGATGGTCTGCGGCGCTGGAGCACTTCGCAAACTGCTGTTCTTGGCACATCAGCGTTTCCGGATGAGAGCGATTCCCTCGTCGGTTTCGACGCCATGCAGCTTCCCTTCCGCCTCATTGTTTTCAATCCGGATGACATCGGGTCGGCACACCTGTTAGGAGGCGAATCAGACGAGCCGACCGCTCACATCTCCCAAGACCATAGGTACGTTGCCTACACCAGACGAAGTGTATTCCCCTCTCTGGGAAATCCTGTCATGCTTGACCGGGCCAAAGATTCCGCATGGGGCGTTACGTCATTATTGACAGCGGAAATGTCGTTTTCGCCGGACGGGAGAAAACTCGTCTATCCAATACTCGCTGGAAAGGAGGTCGGCCTATGGATCGTGGATGTGGAAACCGCTGAGCAAAGACGACTTACTGATGGGACGAAGTAGGCCTGATTAGATCGATCACACAACGGAGGTGTGTATGAGCCGTACGACATTCGCAGCTTTGATCTTGAGTCTCCTCTTACTGTGCTTGGCCTTCGGGTTCCCCACACAGTCCCAAGGTGATGCGCCTGCTCCCCAAGATTCGCTTTGGAGTCAACAATGGAACCTGAAGAACCAACAAACACCCGGCATTGATGTTGGGCTTCTCGGAGCTTGGGAATTCACCACGGGGAGCAACCAAATGAAAGTCGCGGTGATCGGCGCCGCTGCGTACTCCGCACATCCGGACTTCATTCCCGCATCTGGCAGCAACCGCATTGATCCCGAAGGTAACTATGGTCCAGAAGGAACACTTGTCGCAGGTATCATCGCTGCCGAAGCGAACAATGGTGGCGGCATTAAGCGTGGCATCGCGGGCATGGACCAGGCTTGCACTGTCCTAACCTATGCGACTTACAACTCTACGAAGATCGATGCCGCAGTAAATTCAGGAGCGGCTGTCATCAATGTCTACGGAACTTACGAAAACGCGAATGATGCTGAAGGGAAGGCACTCGCAGATGCCTATAATCGCGATGTCGTCTTGGTTGCGGGAACAGGCAACGACAGCAGCGTGAACTACTACCCGTATCCGGCCTCCTTCGATGGAGTTATCGGCGTTGGAGGCATGGTCCATAATGGAGTGCGCGCCCGTCATTCAAGCTGGGGGACGATGATTGACCTTGTGGCACCAGACGGAGACACGAACACGCAGGCTGTCCACTGGTTAACCTCGCTTATCCCTCCCTCTGGTTACACGACGGTGTTTCGGACCAATTACGCCTCCGCGCACGTCGCCGGAGCGGCTTCCTTGCTCCGCGGCGCTCATCCTGAGCTGTCAAATGACGATGTTGCGAATATACTGCAACTGTCCGCGCGTGAGATTCTTCCAGCAGGATGGGACTATAAGACCGGACACGGTTTGGTAAAAGTCGACTCCGCCTTCCGCATTCTGGAAATGCCAAACGTCCTCAGGCAGTGGTCGGGAACGCCTACGGATGTCGCCACCTCGGGACTCAACCAGTATGTTCTGAACGCGCCGGGGCTGGCGTCCGGAGTTTATAGTGGTTACAAACATGATCTCCGACGTAGCGTGACCTTCCAGAAGCAGTACTTTTCTGGGCCAAGCGTCTGGACACGCGGATCCTCATCGCTCGGCTGCAAGGACTCTACCTACCATTTTGGGAACTATTATACAGGGATTGTGCCTGCCAGTCTTACACAAACAGGCGCAGAATTGGTAACGCACGTGTATGAATTGTGGGATATCGCGGGCACTTACGTGGGATGGTGGCCGTGTTCTCCCGCGCAGGCACGGGTCTCCTACGGCATCCTCGGTGAGGAACTCCTCGTCTCACCGCCTTCGAGTGCGGCGTTTGTCACACATGGAAGGATCCATACCACGTGGACTGACACGCTCGACAACGAAGCGCAATGGCGTGTTGACCGCAAGGTCAATGGCGTCTGGCAGAACGATTATGGGG